>CAJXHW010000149.1 GCA_913054565.1 uncultured Kordia sp.
TTTCAAAAAAGAGGATTTAGTTTAAAGTTGTAACTTTTAACTATTAAGCATAAAAAAAGAGGTCGTAAGACCTCTTTTTTCTTTCAAAAATTAACTCAAATAATTGATGAAAATTAACTAAAAAACAAGTTTAATATCCTGGAGTTTGCTCTAATAATGGGTTTCTTCCAATCATATCATCCGTAATAGGTAATAGTAATAGATAAGCGTCGTTTACATACTGTACTTCTTGGAATACGTAACTGTCTCCAGCTCTTCTTAAATCCCACCATCTTTTACCTTCTCCAATAAATTCTTTGTAACGCTCATTTAAAATTGCATTTGCGTTATCAGTAGGAGTGCTATTTACATAATCATGTGTTGCTGGGTCATAGTTTGCTCCATATGCTCTTGCTCTAATTTGGTTGATTTCTCCTGAAGGATCTTGACCTAATAAGTTTTTAGCCTCAGCAATTAAAAGCAAAACATCTGCGTATCTATAAATTGGCACATCATTTTCGAAAATTCTATCCGTAGCATCTACTTTACCTAAGAATTTATTGAAAATTGAACCGAAATAAGCAGGCTCGTCATAAGTAGGGTAGCCTGTTCCTGCATTATCATCAATATATAATCTGATAAAAGTGGCATCTTTACGTTCGTCATCATTATCGTCTAACAATAAAATTGTTTTTTCATGTTGACCGTAACGATTTGCACCTGCAATAACAAAGTCAATCATAGAATCTCCCGCATCGTTAAATTGAGGATTGATCTCTGTACTTCTTCCAGTTAAACTATTGTAAATGTTAGAAGCTTCATCTCTTGTATAATCCATTGCAAAAATGAATTCACTATTATTTTCATTGTCTACACCCCATAAAGTTGACATGCTATCCTCTAAACTAATACCTAATCCAGCAATTGAACCAAGTGCGGTTAAAGCTTCGTCTAAATCTGCATTTCCTCCACCTAACAAGTTTCCAGACCATATAAATACGTCACCTTTTAAGGCTAATGTCGCTGCCTTAGACCAATATACTTTACTGTCTTGGAAGAAACTGTTATCAGTTCCAAATGAGCTTAAAGAGGCTGCAATATCAGCTTTTATTTGTGCCATTACTTCCGTTTGAGAAGATCTAGGTTTACTTAATGCAGAAGGGTCAACATCAGTAAGAGGTTCCAAAATAATTGGCACATCTCCCCAAGTTTTTAACAGTGTATAGTAATAGAATGCTCTTAAACCATACGCTTGACCCATTACATGATTTTTATCTGCCTCATCAACAAATGTAATGTTTGGTACATTTAGGATAAAGTCGTTAATTCTGTGAATTCTTGTATACAATCCGCCCCATCCACCAAAAGGTGCGTTTGATGCAGAAATATTGGATTCAATTAAGTCTAAATCTGCTGCGGACTCATAGGTTCTACCACCCCAAATATCACTTCTTACTTCTCCCATTCTCCAAAGAGTACCAGCAGATGATCTCAAGTTGGCATGCATTCCTGTAAGCGCCGTCATGGCTCCTTCTTCAGTATCCCAAAATCCGGCAGCGGTTAATTCGCTAGGACTGGTTAGTTCTAGTTGGCTTTCGCATGAACTTACAAGAACAGCGGCGAATAATATGTATATAATTTTTTTCATTTTTCTAATATTTAAAATGTTACGTCAAGTCCTAATGTAAATGTTACTGGCATAGGGAACTGTCCGTATTGAACACCTCCAACTTCTGGTGTATCTCCACTCATACTTTTAAAGTAGTGTAGGTTACTTCCTGTTGCAAAAAGGTTCATGTTTTGAACAACACCTTTAAATACATCTGTTGGTACGTTGTAATTTAAGGTTACCTCTCTAATAGCTAAGTAATCTCCTTTTTCCCAGAATTGGCTGTTACCTGCATTTTGTAAACTCGTTGAACTTCCAAATGAACTTCCTTCATTTCCTCTCCAGACGTTTTTCGCTGCATTAACGAATACCATTCTAGGCCATTCTGTATCGGTGTTTGTTGGTGTCCATGAATCTTTCACCTCAATTGGTTGGTTCAAGTTTCCTTGCGTTTGTCCATATCCTTTTGCTCTAATATGGTTCCAAACTAAATGACCGGTTGCAAAATCTGTTTTAACAAATAAGTTGAAGTTCTTGTATTTTAAACTAGAAGTTAATCCTCCTACAAAATCAGGAGTAGTTCTACCAATCACTTTTCTATCTAAACTATTGATAACATCATCTCCGTTTTGATCAACCCATTTTACATCACCAGCCCAACGTTGATTACGGCTAAACCCTGGCATAATCTCATCTGTAATATAGTTGTCTGCATCAGCATCCGCTTGATCTGTGTAAATACGATCTTGGATATAAGCTACAACTAAATCTGTTCCGACTCTTTGGCCTTCTTGTAGACCTCCAACCCATTCTTCTTGGCCTGTTTTAGCATTCCAGATTAATGTTCCATATTGTCTATTTAGGTCGTTGTCATTTTCAGGTAAATCAACTACGTAATTTCTGTTTGAAGAGAAAGTAGCTCCAACATTCCATGTCCAATCATCATTTCTGATAATGTCTCCATTAATTTGCATTTCAACACCTTTATTTCTAATAGTACCATTATTTGTTAAAATACTACTGAAACCTGTGTAATAAGGTAATGTTAAGTTTGCTAACTTATCTTCAATATCTCTAGAGTAGAAATCTGTGATTAATGTTAATCTACTGTCAAATAAAGCAAGGTCTATACCTCCGTTTAATGTTGTAGATTTCTCCCATTGTAAGTCTAAAGTTGGTAAAGCAGTATTTGCATATCCAGTTTGTCCATTGTAAACTCCTTGGCTTCCGTAGGCACCATAGACTCCGTAATTACTTAATACCTCTTGGTTTCCGTTAACACCATAACTCAATCTTGGCTTCACCCTGTTTAAAACATTGGCAAATGAAGAGTTAATAAAGAAATCTTCGTTGTGTAAATTCCAACCAAAAGAAACGCCTGGGAAGAATCCGTATTTGTTATTACCTAATCTTGATGATCCGTCATTTCTAAATGTGAATCCAAATAAGTATTTGTTGTCAAAATCATATAATAACCTTCCAAATAATGAATTGATTACATATTCTGTCTCAAAACTTGAAGGAATTCCATTTGCTTCTGCACCAGCATTTAATGTTTCTATTAAATCTGTTGGAGAGTTTCTCGTTCCTGCTGATGTACTGAAGAAATTGTCTTTGTAATACTCTGCTCCCAATAAAGCATTAAAGTTGTGCTTATCTACTTTTTTGGTATAGTTCAAAGTTCCTGTAATTTGGTTTCTTAAAGTTCTATCTAAACTTACAGCCGCTTCACGTCCAGTTCTTAATGGCCCTGTAGTACTTCCAACTCTATACGCTCTGTTAAAACTTTCGTTATGGTTGTTAACTGTAAAGTGACTTCCGTTAACCGCTAAAGTTAAATCTTCAATAATATCCCAGCTAATTCCAACATTAGCAGATAAACGTTGCTCTAAGTTTTTTCTAACAAATTTATCTTGGTAGTATAATGGGTTACCAAATCCTTGGTTTTGACCTACTGCATAAACATCAGACCAAGTTCCATCAGGATTGTTGTCATAATCTCTAGATGTTGGAGCCTGTCCTTGGAATCTTCTAAATACAGTATTGTCGCTACCTAGTGGGCTTCTACTTAAATTAGAATGAGAATATAAAATGTTAGAGTTCACTTTTATGTTTTCTCTAATATTATAAGAGCCACTGAATTTACCAGAATATCTTTCAAATCCAGATCCTAAAATTAGTCCATCATTGTCTAGAATTCCTAAACCTAAATAGTAAGTTCCATCTTCATTTCCACCGTCAAAAGATAAATAGTGGTCTCTTGTACTACTATCTTGATAAATTCTATCACCTACGTCTTGATTGTCATAGAATAAAATTTCTTGACTCGGATCTAAAATATCCGGAATAGAACTCCAACCTGGCTGATTTAATAAATATTGATTTGCAGGTGTGAGTGTTTGTGTTGTAAAAGGTGAGTTAGTTGCGTTACCACCAGTTGCAAACGAGTTAGCACCAGTTAAAAACTGACGAATAAAATTAGGGTTGTTTAAAACCTGCTCTGCGTACGCATGACCTTGTCTGTTATAGTTTAAGAAATCTTCAGCAGTTAAGTATTCTTGATCGTTACGTTCGTTATTTATACTGTATTTGTATTTGTAGTTGATAGAACTTTTACCAGCTTTACCAGATTTTGTAGTTACCAAAATAACTCCATTTGCAGATCTTGCTCCATAAATAGCAGTTGCGGCAGCATCTTTTAATACCTCAATCGATTCGATATCGTCTGAGTTTAAGGCGTAAAAAGAACTTGGTATTCCATCAACTAAAATAAGTGGGTCTCCTTTACCGTCAAAAGTAGATCCACCACGCAATACTATTTGTGGTGTAGATCCCGGTTGACCAGTAGTATTGGTAACTCTTAAACCTGCAATAGTTCCTTGTAAGGCTGTTGCTGCGTTCGATCTTGTTGAGGTTTCTAAAATTTCAGTATCTAATTTTGCAACGGAAGTAGTAAGTGTTGCTCTAGATTGTGAACCATAACCTGTTACTACAACTTCGTCTAATACAGAGTCATTCTCTTCCATAGAAACGTTAATTGTAGTTTGATCTGCAACGGTAATCTCTTGTGTTGCGAATCCAACAAAACTGAATACCAATACATCTCCGGCCGATACATTAATAGAATAGTTTCCATCAAAATCAGTTTCGGTTCCGGTGGCTGTCCCTTTAATTATTATACTCGTACCGGGCAGCGGTTCGTTTTGCGAGTCTGTTACAACTCCTGTAACAGTTTTAGTTTGACTATATGCGCTTGTGCACAGTATCATCAAACAAAGCATAAATATGCTTTTAATAAGTTTGTTTGTTTGTCCCATATTATATTACTTGTTTTATGTATAACATAATGCAATACTATACATTATTTTTTGAACAAACAAAAAATCTTAGCCCAATCAGCGAAAATAAATTATTGAGTTTTAAAGTTTTTTGAAAAATACGGAGACAGACCAAACGGTTTGTTTTGTAGTTGGTTAGCCTCAATATGGGTGAGTGCTGGCTGCTTATTGATTTTGATTTAGGCTCTGAAATCTACCGTGTTTATTGATCATTTTTCATCATTTGGTTTGATTTAATCGGCTTGTTTTCGTATCTTTAATAGATGGAAATAATTTAATTATTCGCAATATTTCTTTGTCAATTGAAATCGCTTACCTAATATTGCATTATGTTATACATATTATAATGAATATAAAAAATT
>CAJXHW010000150.1 GCA_913054565.1 uncultured Kordia sp.
ACTATAAAAAATCCGCTATGTAAATTTAGCGGATTTTTTATAGTTCCCCATTCCATTCTTTATAAAACTGCTCTAAAAACTGTTCCATATAATTATGACGTTGTTGCGCTAAATGTTGCCCTGTTTTGGTGTTCATTTTATCTTTCAATAATAACAATTTCTCATAAAAATGATTTATCGTAGGCGCTGTAGAGGATTTATATTCTTCTTTAGTCATCGTTAAATTTGGTGCAATATCAGGGCTATAAATTGCTCTGTTTTTGAATCCTCCATAATTAAATGTACGTGCAATACCAATAGCTCCAATAGCGTCTAATCTATCTGCGTCTTGTACCACATCTAATTCTTTTGAAGAAAATGTACGAGCAACTTTACCTCCTTTAAAGGAAATGTTGTTAATAATTTGAACAACATGTGCAATAACACCTTCATCAACATCTTGCGACTTTAAAAAGTCTGTAGCCACTTTTGGCCCAACAGATTCATCACCGTTATGAAATTTTGAATCTGCAATATCATGCAACAAAGCACCTAAAGCAACCACGAAACCATCTACGGATTCATTTTTTGCAATTAAAAGGGCGTTTTTATACACACGTTCAATATGAAACCAATCATGTCCGCCTTCTGCACACTTTAAAGTTGCTTTTACAAAAGTTATGGTATTATCTATAATTTGTTGTACGTTCATCGTGTATCACGTAAATTTATATGTAAAATAAAAAGCCACTAATACATAAATCTTTATGCATTAGTGGCTTTTGCTCTAATAACTGTTATACGACTTAGCAAAACTCGTTATAAGCATCTTTTAGGTTTTCAGCAATCATATCTGCTGGACGACCTTCAATATGATGACGCTCTAACATATGTACCAACTCTCCGTTTTTAAACAACGCCATACATGGCGATGATGGAGGAAAAGGCATCATATGGTTACGTGCTTCATTAACAGCATCTTTATCTACTCCTGCAAAAACAGTCACTAAATTAGTTGGTTTTTTTGCGTTTTCTAATGACATTTTAGCCCCCGGACGTGCATTTCTAGCAGCACAACCACAAACAGAATTTACCACAACTAACGTTGTTCCTTCTTTTGCTAATACAGCTGTTACAGCTTCTGCAGTTTGAGCTTCTTCAAAACCAAATGACGTTAATTCTTCACGCATTGGTTGTACTAATTCTGGTGGATACATATTATCTATTCTTTTGTGTTTAGTAATCTTTTGAGATGCAAAAATACGCAAAAATAAATGATGGTTTACTAAATAAAACTTAAATAACGTCGTTGAACCTATTGAATTCAAGTATATTTGGAACTTAAGCTATTAAAATGGGATTTGCAAAATTTGTTGGTGCTGGATTAGGATGGACTGTTGGAGGCCCAATTGGGGGTATGCTAGGTTTTGCCTTTGGGAGTCTGATTGACGGGTTTCATCAAGCAGATGCTAAACAATTTGAAAAAGAAAAAGCAGAAAAACGCAAAAATACAAAGCCAGGCGATTTTGAAATTAGCTTGCTTATTTTGTCTGCATTGGTTATTAAAGCCGACAACCAAATTGATCAGCGTGAATTAGATTATGTGCGTGCACATTTTGTAAGTCTTTTTGGAAAGACAAAAGCAAATAACGCTTTTAAAATATTCAATGAAATAATAAAAAACGACACCGTTTCTACAAGAAGAGTTTGCATGCAAATTCAGCAGCATATGGATCACCCTTCAAGGCTGCAACTCTTACATTATTTATTTGGTATTGCTGCCTCAGATGGTTATGTTAGCACACTTGAAGTAACTGAATTACGAAAAATAGCAGGATATTTACACATTAGTCGTAGAGATTATGATGCTATGGAAGCTATGTTTTCTGGGTATAATAAACGCTCTAGTTATCAAAAAGCAAATTTTAACGGCTATAGTTCTGAGAGTGCTTATAAGATTTTAAATGTAGACAAATCAGCTACTAATGATCAAATCAAAAAAGCCTACAGAAAAATGGCTAAAAAACATCACCCAGATAAAATTCAGCATCTTGGAGACACACATGCAAAAGCGGCAGAAGAAAAATTTAAGCAAATTAAAGACGCTTATGAACAGCTACAAACTGAAAGAAACTTTTAAGTTTTGCTAAACTAAAACAAAAACCTATTTTTAGGTTTTAAATTTTTATAGAACATTGAGCGTATTACAACGTTTTTTTAAAGACACTATCATTTACGGTTTGGCAATAGTTTTGCCTAGACTCATCAACTTTTTATTAACAAGGTTGTATACTGATGTACTCCCTAACGAAAGTTTTTCAACAAACACCGTGTTTTATGTCTACGCTGCTTTTTTTAACGTGCTATTTACTTATGGAATGGAAACGGCCTTCTTTAGGTTTTTTAGCAAATATGAGGACAAAAACAAAGTATTATCAACAGCCTTAATTACTGTATCTACCTCAACATTTTTAATCGGAATAATACTCTTTTTGTACGACAGTCAATTAGCAAACTTAATGTCTATTGATTTACTCTCATACAAGATATTAATTAGTATTACATTACTTGAAACCCTCATTGTTATCCCTTTTGCATATTTGCGAGTAACAGGAAGACCTATTAGGTTTGCCATTATAAAACTTACAAACGTTTTTATTATTGTAGGCTTAAACATATTGTTTTTATCTAAAAACTACCAATCAGAAACCTTACGAAATTTGTTTGTTATTGATAATGATGTGGTATACATTTTTATTGCCAACCTAATTGCGAGCATTTGTATTTTACTGTTAATGTTGCCCTATTTTTTCAAAACAACATTACAATTTGACGCTAAAGTTTTAAAAGAATTGTTGGGCTATGGGTGGCCAATAATGATTGCTGGAATAGCATTTGTAATCAATGAAAATTTTGACAAGTGGTTTTTAGACGATCAGGATAAATACATAAATGGTGCTTATAGCGCTTGTTATAAAATAGCTGTATTTATGACCCTATTTGTAACAGCTTTTAAAATGGGTGCAGAGCCTTTTTTCTTCAATCATGCAAAATCAGAAAATGCAAAAGAAAACTATGCTGTCATCTTGAAATACTTTACCATTGTTGGGACAATTGGCTTGTTGATTATTACAGTTTATATTGATCTTATTAAAGAACTCATTATTAAAAATGAAACGTATTTATTGGCTTTAGATATTGTACCAATCATCCTTTTAGCAAACCTCTGCTTAGGAATTTATCACAACTTATCTATTTGGTATAAACTAACCGATAAAACCCGATACGGTATGTACATTTCTATTCTCGGAGCTCTTATAACTATCAGCGTTATTTTAATTTTTACGCCAATATATGGTTTTATTGCCTGTGCTTATGCCACTTTATGCGCTTACGGAAGTATGATGACTATCTCTTATCTTTTAGGTAAAAAGCATTATCCTGTGCCCTATCAAATAAAACGTATTGGTTTGTATTTAGGACTTGCCTCACTATTGTCATTTCTAGCTTTTTATCAATTTGATAAAAATGTGTATATAGGAACATTATTTTTAATCGTATTTTTAAGTCTTGTTATCTTTTTAGAACGGACAGAACTGAAACAATTATTGAAACAGACATAATTATGACCATAAACATTATTAACAAATCTGCACATGCACTTCCGCATTATGAAACAATTGCATCTGCAGGAATGGATTTACGCGCTAACTTAACAGCGCCAATTACATTAAAACCTTTAGAAAGAACTATTGTAAAAACCGGCTTATTTATAGAACTACCAATAGGTTATGAAGCACAGGTACGCCCAAGAAGTGGTTTAGCAGCAAAAAAAGGGGTAACTGTTTTAAATGCTCCCGGAACAATTGACGCCGATTATAGAGGTGAAATTGGTGTGATTTTAGTAAACCTATCTAATGAACATTTCACTATTGAAAACGGCGAACGCGTTGCACAACTAATCATTGCAAAACACGAACGTGCTGAATGGACACAAGTAAATGAATTATCTGAAACTGCTCGTGGCGAGGGTGGATTTGGAAGTACAGGTGTCAAATAAATTTTAATTAAAAACTCGTATTAACGAATATATAATATGAAAATAATAGTACCAATGGCGGGAAGAGGTTCTCGTTTAAGACCACATAGTTTAACTGTACCTAAACCATTAATACCAATAGCAGGCACACCAATAGTACACAGATTGGTTGCTGATATTGCTAAAATATTAGATGAACCAATTGAAGAAATTGCATTCATTTTAGGAGATCCTGCATTTTTTGGAGATGATGTCGTAGCTAGTTTAACACAACTTGCAGAAGGCTTAGGTGCAAAAGCATCCATATACCGTCAAGACCAACCTTTAGGTACGGGTCATGCTATCATGTGTGCTGAGCCGTCTTTATCCGGACCAGCAGTAATTGCTTATGCCGATACTTTAATTAGAGCTTCATTTAATTTAGATCAAAATGCTGATGCCGTAATTTGGACTAAAGAAGTAGAACACCCTGAAGCCTATGGTGTTGTAAAATTAGATGCTAAAAATGAAATAGTTGAATTGGTTGAAAAACCAGAAACCTTTGTTTCTAATCAAGCTGTAATTGGAATTTATTACTTTAAAGATGTTGCTGTTTTAAAAGCAGAACTACAACATGTTTTAGATAATAATATCATCAACGGAGGCGAGTATCAAATTAACGATGGTATTATAGGGATGATGGCAAAAGGAAAAACTTTTGTTACTGGAACCGTAGACGAATGGATGGATTGTGGAAATAAAGAAGTAGCTATAGACACCAATACAAGAATGTTAAACTTCTTGAAATCTGATGGTGAACAACTAGTTTCTGATTCATTAAAAAATGATCATTCAACCATTATTGAACCGTGTTTTATAGGCAATAACGTTGTGCTTAAAAACTGTACCGTAGGACCAAATGTATCTATCGGAAATAATACCAGTTTAGAAAATGTGACTATTAAAGATTCGTTAATTCAAACCAATTCGATAATTAAAAATGCTATTTTAGACCAAGCTATGATTGGTAATCACGTGAAATACAATGGTGAATTTACCAAAATTAGTATTGGTGATTATACCGTAGTGGAATAGTTGTTGATTATTTATATAGATGAGAGATTACATAGTCTCATTTATTTCTAATTACGGATTTATCACGGGTGGCATTTTTATGTTAGTTATTTCAGAGGTAATATTAAATAATGGAATCACAAAAAAACAAATAACTAACGAAAATAAAATTGTAACAGT
>CAJXHW010000151.1 GCA_913054565.1 uncultured Kordia sp.
GAAAGACAAATACCCTTGATTGAACTAGGAAAAACACCTGAACTCTCTTTTGATGATATTAATGGTGATGAAGCAGATTATTATTATAAAATCACACATTGTAATTTTGATTGGTCAACATCACAACTAATAAAAAGTGAATACCTTAGTGGCATTGACGACCAACACATTCAAGACTATGAAAATTCATACAATACCCTACAAGCCTACTCTCACTATAGACTTAGGATACCCAACGATAACTTAAAAATCACTAAAACCGGAAATTATTTTTTAGAAATTCACAATGATGAAAGTGAATTGTTATTTTCTAAAAAATTTATTGTCTACCAAAATAGAGCAACCGTAAAGGTGCAAATAAAAAGGTCTCGAGACTTAGACTTTATCAATGAAAAACAAGTGGTTCAGTATTCCATAAAACCACGAGTTGATTTTTTCATCAATCCGAAAGAAACAATAAAAACATTGATATTCAAAAACAATAACATCAACAATTGTATAACCAATCTCAAACCCCAGTATACACTTGGAAACGAATTAATATATAGGTATGACCAAGAAGCTTCGTTTTGGGCAGGAAACGAATACTTCTATTTTGACAACAAAAATATTAGAGGCGGAAATGTAAGTACGCAAGGTTATGAACTTAATGATATCTACCACAATTACCTATACACAAACTCATCACGAAACTACGAACCTTACACCTACAACCCAGATATTAATGGCGGTTATGTAGTTCGTAACTTAAATGCAGATAACAACGATATTGAAGCGGATTATGTGAGTATGCATTTTTCTCTTGAAAACTATGAGAATATCGGAAATAGAAAAATTTATGTTGTTGGTAATTTTAACAATTTTGAGCTGAATACTGATTCAGAAATGACATACAACATATCAAAAGGAGTTTATGAAAACACATCACTAATAAAACAAGGGTTTGTAAACTATAAATTCATCACTCTCACAAACAATAGAGTTGACCATTCATTTATTGATGGAAATTTCTATCAAACCGAAAACGAATATACCGTTTTAGTCTATTATAAAAACTTAGGTGACAGATATGATAAAGTTATTGGAATTGGAAGCGCAAGCTCTATTAACATAAGCAATTAACCCTTTTCACAACTTAACTTAATCTAAAAAACAGATATTATTTAAATTTTACTTATTTTTACTAAATAATTCAAACTACAATGGTTCAACAAATAACTAGGGGGATTAAAATTTCTGTGAAAACAAATTTTGAAGGAACGTTTTATAAAAACTATAAGATGCACTTTGCTTTTGGGTATGTTGTTACTATTGAAAATCAAAGTTCTGAAGCTGTTCAACTAACCTCTAGACATTGGAAAATTTTCGACTCTCTAAACTATACCGAAGTTATTGAAGGTGAAGGTGTTGTCGGCAAGAAACCCGTGTTAAAACCAGGAGAATCACACAGTTACAACTCTGGATGCCTACTTGCATCCCCATATGGTTCTATGAAAGGGTTTTATAACATGGTAAGTTTCCACTCGTCACAAACCTTTAAAGTACAAATACCTACATTTAAACTAAGTGCGCCATTTGCACTTAATTAAAAATCTCGTAAATAATATAATTTAAACATTCGCTCTCCCTGTTTTACAGTACAAAACAAGCAGTTAGAATAGTGCTGTATTTCAAAACCATGATGTAATATTAATTCTTCCTTACACACAAATACAGCATCTACATCTACATTACCATGAGGTGAAATTCGTCTAAACCGAAATTCATTCTCCAATAAATCAACCTCACAAGTTAACTCAAACCAAGCTCCCGCAGCAATACCACCTAGCCATTGGGCATTAGCATGAATTTGACTTACTGGTTTTGGATGTAATGTTCCCACAAAATTAGGCTCATGACCTGGTAATTTATCTAAAAAACATCTTATGTTTTCTTTACTTACTGAGGATGTGAATTTTTTAATCTCTCCTGTTTCAGACACTTCATATATTTTAGAACAGGTATCTGAAATTACCACATTACCAACTGTACTTGGTGTAAATAATTGCGACTTAATCAATTGTTTTTTAATCTTATTATCCGTTACAGACGCTATTAATGTTGACGTTACAAACCGCGCACAATTACTTGCATTTTTAGCAAATGCTGCGTAACGTATTAACCCCATATTTTGCATTTCATTAATATGAGTTTTTGCTTTCTTATAATTAATTTTATCACATACAGACGCCACAAGCTTTCCTTCACCATGAGTTATTTTAGGGTTTGTAGATAAAAAATACAATATATCATCTAAATTTTTTACCTCATCATTTAAAATAGTTGCTTTTAAAGGGAATTTTAATTCCCTATCAAACCGAACACCTCGTACTCTACCATTAGGCTCTGAAGTTATATACCTACCAAAGTCATGGTACTCTAAATCACCTTTTTCTTTATCTATCAATACTGAAGCGGCATGACCAGCTCTTAAATAGTCTTTTTTTCCTATACCTAAGTATTTTAAAAATGGAGAATACCACTCTTCAGCAACCATAACGATAGTTTCCGGATAAGCCAACACTAATATAATTCCTGTGTTTTCAAGCATTAATTCATCTTATTTATATTAAATTGTATATAGCTCAACTCTGTACTTAATAAATCTTTATAAACAACCCAAACATTCTCGCCTTCCTTTTCATACTGTGTAATACTAACTGTTTTCAACAAACCTCTATCTATTTTCATATCTAACATAGAATCACCCATCCCATAATATTCATGAAAATAAAACAACTCATCTTTTGATGATCCATTTTGACTCAAGAACTCTGAGAACCATTTTTCTCTTAACACTTTTATATCATTATTATATAGTGTAGATGAACTCCATATTTTTGACTTTAATGGTAGGTTTGTTATTTGCACATTAGCACCATCCCAAATTAATTCAATTAATTTCAATTCAACATTCCAATCAGCAACAACCAAAGTAAACGGTTCAATATGATTGAAATTATAATCTCTTATCTCCTGCTCAACATCAACAACAGCTAATAGTTCTTTAACAATCACCCCTCTACTTTTCTTATATGACGCTTCTCTAGTATGTTTTTCAAAAGCACCATTTAACAAACACAGTACTCTTTTCTGACTACTTGCGCCAATCCATGTTCCGCCAGCAACCATATCTTTAGGGTATACCGCAAGCACACTTCCTTCATCATATAATTTAGGTATTACTGTTTTTCTTGAAATAGACTCATCCCTATTTGAGGTGAGAATAAAATCAGTCTTTCCTTTGTATATAAAACTTACTGTACACATTAAATTTAAATTGAAATATTTCTATGCAACTTACAAAAATATCCACAAAAAAAATGACGATTAGTCTTGCTAAGCATTTTAAGAATAGCTTTCATATAACATTCCTATTGATTTTATTTTTAGTATTTTTGAACTCTTAAAGAATTGATTTTAACATAAACACATCAAAACATCATGGGAAAAGGTTTTTTCAATGTTCCAGAACCAACTAATGAGCCAGTAAAATCATACGCTCCTGGAACTCCAGAAAGAGAAGCTGTAACACAACAATACAACACTTATTACAATAGTTCAGTTGATGTACCATTATATATAGGTAAGGACGAAGTTAAAACTGGTAACACCAGAAACATGACTTTACCTCATGATCATCAACACGTTGTAGGAACTTATCATTTGGCAGAAAAAAAACACATTGACACCGCAATTTCAAGCGCTTTAGAAGCTCGTGTGCAATGGTCACAAATGCCATGGGAACAAAGAGCAGCTATATTTTTACGTGCTGCAGATTTAATTGCTGGACCATACAGAGCTAAAATAAATGCAGCAACTATGATTGCGCAATCAAAAACAGTTCACCAAGCAGAAATAGATGCAGCTTGTGAGTTGATTGATTTTTTACGTTTCAACGTAAAATTTATGACTGATATTTACAAAGAACAACCTGCTTCCTCTAGTGGTGTATGGAACAGAGTAGAATACAGACCTTTGGAAGGGTTTATTTACGCTATTACACCATTTAACTTTACTGCCATTGCTGCAAACCTACCTGCAAGTGCCGCATTAATGGGAAATACAGTAGTATGGAAACCAAGTGACCATCAAATATTTTCAGCAAAAGTAATTGTTGATATTTTCAAAGAAGCTGGTGTTCCTGATGGCGTTATAAACGTTGTATACGGTGACCCAATTATGATAACTGACACAGTATTAGCTAGTCCTGATTTTTCAGGAATTCACTTTACTGGATCTACTTATGTATTCAAGGAAATTTGGAAGAAAATTGGAGAAAACATCCATAATTACAAAACGTATCCAAAAATTGTAGGAGAAACTGGAGGTAAAGATTTTATCATTGCACACCCAACCTCAAACACAAAACAAGTTGCAACAGCAATTACAAGAGGTGGCTTTGAATTTCAAGGACAAAAATGTTCTGCTGCCTCTAGAATTTATTTACCAAAATCTACTGCCACAGAAATTATCAATCATGTTAAAGAAGATGTTGCTTCATTTAAAATGGGATCTCCTGCAGACTTAAGTAACTTTATTACTGCGGTAATTCACGAAGGATCTTTTGATAAATTAGCTTCTTATATTGATCAAGCTAAAAAAGATAGTGATGCAGAAATTGTTGCTGGTGGAAACTATGACAAATCTAAAGGATATTTCATAGAACCAACAGTAATTGTTACAACCAACCCTAATTATGCAACTATGGAAACTGAACTATTCGGTCCTGTAGTTACAATATATATTTATGACGACAAAGATTGGTCTAAAACCTTAAAATTAGTTGATGCAACTTCTGAATACGCATTAACTGGTGCTGTTTTCTCTGAATGTCGATATGCTTTAGAAGAAGCTAACAAAGCACTGCAAAATAGTGCTGGAAACTTTTATATCAATGACAAACCATCAGGAGCTGTTGTTGGACAACAACCATTTGGAGGCGCAAGAGCTTCTGGAACTAATGACAAAGCAGGTTCTGCGCAAAACCTATTACGTTGGGTATCCCCTCGCTTAATTAAAGAAACATTTGTAACACCTGTAGATTATAGATATCCATTTTTAGGATAACAATATAATAACAATTATTTAAAAGCCTAAATTATGTATTTAGGCTTTTTTTTATGTCTTTTATCGATTTTATTCTATTTATCAGTTTTTTGGTTTTTTCTTTTTAT
>CAJXHW010000152.1 GCA_913054565.1 uncultured Kordia sp.
TTCCTTAGAGAAACAAATAAAATATGTAGTTTTGCAAACTTAATATTTTAGTCTCATATCATGAAAGCAGGAATTGTAGGATTGCCAAATGTTGGTAAATCAACTTTATTTAATTGTTTGTCAAACGCCAAAGCACAAAGTGCTAATTTTCCTTTTTGTACTATTGAACCAAATGTAGGTGTGGTTAATGTGCCAGACTCAAGAATTGCCAAACTAGAAAGTATGGTAAATCCTGAACGCGTTATGCCAGCAACAGTTGAAATTGTTGACATTGCAGGCTTGGTAAAAGGAGCTAGTAAAGGTGAAGGTTTAGGTAATAAATTTTTAGCAAATATTAGAGAGTGTGATGCAATTATTCATGTATTGCGTTGTTTTGATAATGATAATATAGTGCATGTTGATGCGTCTGTAGATCCTATAAGAGATAAAGAAACTATTGATTTTGAACTGCAATTAAAAGATTTAGAGTCGGTTGAAAAACGTTTAGAAAAAGTTAATCGTGCTGCAAAAACAGGTAATAAAGAAGCTGTTTTAGAGCAGGCTACTTTGTTGCGTTTAAAAGAAGTATTGGAATCAGGAGCATCGGTTAGATCGATGTCATTTAATGAAAAAGAGCAAGTTTTAGTTGATGAATTTCAAATGTTAACTGCTAAACCTGTTCTATATGTGTGTAATGTTGATGAGGCTTCTGCTAAAGACGGAAATGCTTATGTAAGTCGTGTACGCGAGGCTGTAAAAGATGAAGGAGCAGAGATTATTGTATTGGCTGTAGCAACAGAATCTGATATTGCGGAATTAGAAGACTATGAAGAACGTCAGATATTCTTAGAAGATATAGGTTTAGAGGAGCCAGGAGCTGCTAGATTAATCAGATCTGCATACAAGTTACTAAATTTACAAACGTATTTTACAGTTGGTGTAAAAGAGGTAAGAGCTTGGACTGTTTTTATTGGAGCAACTGCACCACAAGCTGCTGGAGTTATTCATACTGATTTTGAAAAAGGTTTTATTAGAGCTGAAGTAATGCAATATGATACTTTTGTTGAACTAGGTAGTGAGGCAAAGGTAAAAGATGCAGGTAAACTTGGTGTAGAAGGAAAAGATTATATTGTTAAAGATGGTGATATTATGCATTTCAGGTTTAATGTGTAATTAAACAATAAGCATCAAAAAAGCCTTATAGTTTATTTAAATTATAAGGCTTTTTTGATGCTTAAAACTCTGTTACTAACTTTATGTCATCTCTCTTTTATTTTTTTATAGTTTGTCCTATATTAGCATCATATCCTAATAGTTACTTATTTAATGTCACAAGAAACCAAATATACAGAAGATAATATACGTTCGTTAGACTGGAAAGAGCATATTCGTATGCGACCAGGAATGTATATTGGTAAGCTTGGAGACGGGTCTTCTGCAGATGATGGTATTTACATCTTGCTAAAAGAGGTGCTAGATAACTCCATTGACGAGTTTGTTATGGGGGCAGGAAAAACTATTGAAATTACTACAAAAGAAGGAAAAGTTACTGTTAGGGATTACGGTAGAGGTATTCCTTTAGGAAAAGTAATAGATGTAGTTTCTAAAATGAATACAGGGGGGAAGTATGACTCTAGAGCATTTAAGAAATCTGTAGGGTTAAATGGAGTAGGAACTAAAGCTGTTAATGCTTTGTCTGCTTTTTTTAGAGTAGAATCAAACAGAGATAATCAGCGTAAAGCTGTAGAGTTTTCTAAAGGGAATATAACTGAAGATTACCCTGTTGAAAATGTAGTGTCAAGAAAAGGAACTAAAGTTACATTTATTCCTGATACATCAATTTTTAAAAATTATAAGTACAGATCTGAATACGTGGTTAAAATGTTAAAAAACTACGTGTATTTAAATCCGGGGCTAACAATAATTTACAATGGCGAAAAGTTTATCTCTGAAAATGGATTGAAAGATTTATTAGAAGATAATAACAGTAAAGACGATATGTTGTATCCTATTATTCATTTAAAAGGAGATGACATTGAAATAGCTGTAACGCATAGTAAAACTCAATATTCGGAAGAATACCATTCTTTTGTAAACGGACAGCATACCACACAAGGAGGAACGCATCAAGCGGCATTTAGGGAGGCTTTGGTAAAAACTATTCGTGATTTTTACGGTAAAAATTATGAGGCTTCAGACGTACGTAAATCAATTATAGCAGCCATAGCTATAAAAGTTATGGAGCCTGTTTTTGAAAGTCAAACAAAAACAAAATTAGGTTCTGTTGAAATGGGAGGTGATTTACCAACCGTTAGAACGTATATTAATGACTTTATAAAAACACAATTAGACAACTATTTACATAAAAATTCTGACGTAGCTGAGGCTATATAGCGTAAAATATTACAAGCAGAACGTGAGCGTAAGGAGCTTTCAGGTATTAGAAAGTTAGCTAAAGATAGAGCTAAAAAAGCATCATTACACAATAAAAAACTACGTGATTGTAGAGTTCATTTAGGAGATGTAAAAAAAGAACGTCGTTTAGAGTCGACATTATTTATAACTGAGGGAGATTCTGCAAGTGGTTCAATAACTAAATCTAGAGATGTAAACACACAAGCAGTGTTTAGTTTACGTGGAAAACCACTAAACTCTTACGGGATGTCTAAGAAAATTGTATATGAAAATGAAGAGTTTAACTTGTTACAAGCCGCTTTAAATATAGAAGAATCGTTGTCAGACCTAAGGTATAATAATATTGTTATAGCAACAGATGCCGATGTTGATGGTATGCATATTAGGTTGTTGTTAATTACATTTTTCTTGCAATTTTTTCCTGAGTTGATAAAAGAAGGTCATTTGTATATTTTAGAAACACCACTTTTTAGAGTTAGAAATAAAAAAGAAACCATTTATTGTTATTCGGAGGAAGAGCGTGTAAACGCAATGAATAAGTTAAACGGAAAGCCTGAAATTACACGATTTAAAGGTTTGGGGGAAATATCTCCAGACGAGTTTCAGTTTTTTATTGGTGAAGATATCAGATTAGCACCTGTAATGCTTGATACTGCTACATCAATAGAGAATTTGTTGCAATTTTATATGGGGAAAAACACTCCAGATAGGCAAAAATTTATTATTAATAACTTAAAAGTTGAGTTGGATATAGTAGAGGAGTAATCAATATATTTGGGGAATAATGAAATTTACAAATAAAAAAACGATACCGTTATTTAAATTGGGATACTTGATACTACTGTTTTTAATCTTAATGGTAGTTATTTATAATTACTTAATTTTAAATGAAGCTATTTTAGCTTATAAAGAGATTGCTGTTTTGCTTGTATTGTATATGTCAGTATTTGTTTATTGGTATAAAATTTCTAAGTATATTGAATATGATAGTAATGGTTCAGGTATTGTCTTTATTACTAAAGGGATTTTGTTGTCAGATTTTGTTAACCATAGAGAACAACGGATAGAGTTGCCAAAAGAAAAACTTGTAAACTATAAAATTATAGATCGTTTTTTCTACAAAAAAATCCACTTGCATATAAAAAGTAAACATAAAATTAAAAAAGTATGTATAGATGTTACTTTTTTATCCACTGTAAAAACAAAAGCTTTAAAGTTGTCATTAAATAAAATAGTACGTGAAAATTCATAGAATTAAATGAGTATAGAAGAAAACGAAAATCTAGAAGAACATAACACAAATTTTTATAGTGAAGAAGAGTCCATAACTAAAGTTACAGGAATGTACAAAGATTGGTTTTTGGATTACGCTTCTTATGTTATTTTAGAACGTGCTGTACCAGCTATAGATGATGGGTTTAAACCTGTACAACGCCGTATAATGCATTCTTTAAAAGAAAAAGATGACGGACGGTATAATAAGGTAGCAAATATTGTTGGGCATACTATGCAGTACCACCCTCATGGAGATATGAGTATTGCAGATGCAATGGTACAAATAGGACAAAAAGATTTATTAATTGACACGCAAGGAAACTGGGGAAACATATTAACAGGTGATCGTGCAGCGGCATCTAGGTATATTGAAGCTCGATTAAGTAAGTTTGCTATAGATGTTGTTTTTAATCCAAAAATAACAGAATGGCAGCAGTCTTATGATGGAAGAAATAAAGAACCAATTAATTTACCAGCTAAATTCCCGTTATTATTAGCGCAAGGTGGTGAAGGTATTGCTGTAGGATTGTCAACTAAAATATTACCACATAATTTTTTAGAATTAATTGATGCTTCAATAAAGCATTTAAAAGGAAAGAAATTCACGCTTTTTCCAGATTTTCCAACTGCCGGTAGTGCAGATATTACGGGTTATAATGATGGTTTAGGAGGTGGGAAAGTTCGTGTACGAGCAAAAATCACCCAACAGGATAAAAACACACTTGTTATTTCAGAAATCCCTTTTTCAACAACGACTTCAAGTTTGATTGATTCAATTTTGAAGGCAAATGATAAAGGAAAAATTAAGATTAAAAAAATAGAAGATAATACTGCAGCTGAAGTGGAAATTTTAGTACACTTACCATCAAGTATTTCTCCAGATAAAACAATTGATGCACTGTATGCATTTACAAATTGTGAAACATCTATTTCACCTTTAGGTTGTGTTATTGATAATAATAAACCAGTTTTTATTGGTGTTTCTGAAATTTTACGTCGCTCAACAGACCATACAGTTTTCTTACTAAAAAGTGAGTTGGAAATTCAATTAAATGAACTGCAAGAGCAATGGCATTTTGCATCATTAGAACGCATTTTTATTGAAAACAGAATTTACCGTTTAATTGAAGATGAAGAGACTTGGCAAGGTGTTATTACTGCAATTGATGAGGGGTTACAGCCACATATAAAGCATTTAAAACGTAAAGTAGTTGAAGAGGATATAGTACGTTTAACAGAAATTAGAATTAAACGTATTTCTAAATTTGATATTGATAAGGCACAACAGAAAATTGATGCTTTAGAAGGTCAAATAGAAGAAACAAATCATCATTTAGCACATTTAATTGATTATGCAGTTGATTTTTTTACGCGTTTAAAAAAGGATTACGGAAAAGGAAAAGAGCGTAAAACAGAACTGCGACAGTTTGATGATGTTGATGCTACAAAAGTTGTTATTAGAAATACAAAATTATATGTTAATAGAGAAGAAGGTTTTATAGGTACTTCTTTACGTC
>CAJXHW010000153.1 GCA_913054565.1 uncultured Kordia sp.
ATTCACCCTCTTTTTTTAATGCTATATTGTGTATTAAAATTTTCCAAAATTTAAATCTACACAAAAAATATATCGTATGTTTGACACTCCAAAAACTAAGCCATACTTTTACAAAAATAGAATTTACATTGGTGCATTCAAAAAGCTTACATATACTTTTAGTAACATTTTTAGGGTTGTTTATTAACAATTTTAGTGTTGCACAAGAGATACCCTCTAAAGGTAATGTGATAATCTCTGATTCTATCCCAACAAAAAGACCGGTTATAAACATGCCTAAATCTGCCGAGTTTGAGCAATTAAACTCTGAAGAAATTGATACAATCAAACCTAAGGACTCTATCATTACTAAAGAAACACTTACAGATGTTGTAAAGTATAAAGCAAAAGAATACATTAAAATTAACCGTAGGAAACAACTCATGTATTTGTATGATACTGCAGAAATAAACTACGGTGATTTAAACATCCAAGCAGGTAAGATAATTATCAATTATGGTAAAAGTGAAATTTATGCTTTTGGTATAAAAGATTCTACAGGATACACACAAGCACCAATATTTACACAAGGTTCAAATGTTGTTGAACCAGACTCAATACGATATAACTTTAAAACACAAAAAGCGCTTATTTTCAATTCCAGAACAGAACAAACAGGAATGAATTTAAAAGCTGAAGTCACTAAAAAAGAAAATGATTCTGTTTATTACGTAAAAAACCTAATATTAACGACCTCAAAAAACTTAGAAGACCCAGAATACCACATTAAAGTTCGAAAAGCTAAATTGGTGCCTAAAAAGAAAATTGTGAGCGGTGTAGCCAATATGTTTATTTATGGTGTACCAACACCATTAGGAATCCCTTTCGCTTATTTTCCATTAACTGAAGATAGAGCCTCTGGGTTTATCATACCTACTTTTGGAGAAAATAACCAACGAGGATATTTTATTCAAAATGGAGGATACTATTTTGCTGTAAGTGATTATTTTGACTTAACAGTTTTAGGTGACTTTTACACCAATGGAAGTTATGGATACAACATAAGTAGTGATTATAAAGTTAATTATAAATTTAACGGACGCTTTGGTTACCGACAAGAAAATTTAATTAACAGCGAACGAGGTTTTCCAGATTACAGTAAAACAAATATCTACAACTTACAATGGTCACACAGTCAAGATGCAAAATCAAATCCTAACTCCCGATTTTCGGCAAGTGTAAATTTAGGAAGTAGCTCATACTATACGCAATCTACAAACCAATATAACGCAAACAACAACTTAGTAAACACGTTGAGTTCATCTATATCTTACAATAAAACGTTTCAAGGGAAATATGGTGGAAACATTTCAGCAACAGCAACACATTCACAAAACACAAACACCCAACAAATAAACATGACACTTCCTAATTTACAAGGAAGTTTTAACAGAATATACCCTTTTGAACCAAAAGTTGGAAGTAAAAAAGGAATTATAGAAAACATTAACTTACAGTATTCATTTGCTGCTGAAAATAGAATTACAACTACAGATGAATTTTTCTTTAAAAAAGAAATGTTTGATGATGCTAAAATGGGAATTAGACACTCTATACCTTTAAGTACAAATTTTAAAGTATTAAAATACTTCAGTTTATCAGCAGGAGCACAATACAATGAAATTTGGAATTTTGAAAAAGTAAACAAGTATTTTGATAATACAACACAAGAGGTTATTACAGAGATAGACAAAGGTTTTGCTACTTACAGAACTTATAATTTTTCATCAAGTATAGGAACAACTCTATATGGTATGTACAATTTTGACAAAGCTGAAACAGGTAAAAAAATCCAAGCTATACGCCATGTTGTTAGACCAAATATTGGCTACAATATTAACCCTTCATTTGACCGTTACTATGAAAGTTATAAAAAAAATGTAATTACAGCAAGCGGTACAACTTATGAAGATATTGAATACAGTCCGTTTGAAAACTCAATTTACGGTTCACCAGGTAAAACATATTCTAGCTCAATTGGTTTTGGTATAGGAAATTCTATAGAAGCAAAAGTGAGAGATAAAGTAACAGACTCTACGGAAGTTACATATAGGAAAGTTAGTATTTTAAACAATTTAAATTTCTCAAGCTCATATAACTTAGCAGGAGACTCTTTAAAAATAAGCCCCATAAGTGTTTCAGGAGGAACGCAATTAGCTAAAAACAAGTTAAATATTAACTTTAACATGTCATTAGACCCTTATGCTTTAGACAATAACAACCGTAGAATTGATAAGTTTAATATTGATAATAATGGGAGTTTATTTCGATTAACAAATGCAAACCTTACTTTAAACTACTCATTTTCAAGCAAAGATTTTGAAAAAGGCAAATCTGATAATACAACTAAAAACTCAACAACTTTTAACAGTACTGAAGACCTTCTAGGCATTACAAATGACTTAAGCAAATCAAGCTTTGATGATAATGAAGATGATAAACAAAAAGATGTCAAGCTTTACAATTACAAAATGCCTTGGAGTTTACGTTTGGCCTATTCTGTAGCTTACAATAATTTTACTCGTCAGAATGAAATTTCAAGCAATTCATTAATGTTTTCTGGAGATGTAGAACTATCACCACGCTGGAACATTGGAGTTTCTTCAGGTTATGATATTAAAAATAAAGGATTTACACACACAAACCTACGTTTTGAGCGTGATTTATTAAGTTGGAAAATGAATTTTAATTGGGTGCCATTTAGTGTTAATAAGTCATGGTTTTTCTTTATTGGAATTAAATCATCTGTATTAAGTGATATCAAGTGGGACAAACAACGTCAACGCGACAAACTAATTAACTAATTAACTTTATATAGATGACTAAACGAATCATTACAACAACAGATGCTCCTGCTCCAATAGGCCCATACAACCAAGCTGTATTAGTAAACGAAACTACGTTGTATACTTCCGGTCAAATAGCTTTAAACCCTAAATCTATGGAACTTGTTTTGGACAACATTTCAGCTGAAACCAAACAAGTTATGAATAACATGAAAGCGGTTCTTAAAGCTGCTGATATGAATTTTGATAATGTTGTAAAAACATCTATTTTTATTTCAGACATGAATAATTTTACTGAAATAAATAAAGTATACGCTACCTATTTTAATGAGGCAACTGCCCCAGCAAGAGAAACTGTAGAGGTAGCATGCTTACCAAAAAATGTAAATGTAGAAATTTCTATGACAGCTATTAAATAGAGTAATTTTACAATTATAAAAAAAGGGAATTAATGACTATTAATTCCCTTTTTTTATGATTACCTATTAAGATGGTACGCTACTAAACCATCAATTGGTTTCTGAATAAAATATCCAGTATTTAAACGGAATGATTTTAAAGCACTTTTTAATTCATCTTGCAAAAGGTATGCTATACTTCCTACAAAATGTATAGGCAAATCATAAACTCTATCATACTGAGTTATTTGATTTTCAATAAAGTTAGAGAATCCTTTTTTAATAATTTCTGAACAATACGTTTCGTTTTTATGTTTTATTAAAAACGATGCAAAACTTGCTAAATAGGAATTCGGACTCCCTTTTTTATACAAGTTTAGCTTAACATCATCAGGGTATAAGTTATAGGCATTCTGAAATTTTTCATGCAACTTTTTGGGCATTTTTTTATAAAAATAATCTTGCAATAAAATCTTTCCAAAATAGTTCCCTGATGCATCATCCATTAAAATATAGCCTAATGACGGGATTTTTGAAACAAGTTCATCTTTACCATTAAAATAAGAACAATTACTTCCAGTACCTAGAATACAAACAATACCTGGTTTTCTATCTGATACAGCATATGCCGCAGCATAAATATCTTCTTTAACAACTATAGTTGCTAACTCAAAAATTTCCTCTAAAACAGTTGAAAGGATTTTATTTGATGTTTCAGTACCACAACCTGCACCATAAAAATAAATTTGTTTTATATTTTGCACAAACGTCATTACCTCTACATTTGAAGTGATTGTTTTATACAAATCTGATTCTGAAAACACAGAAGGGTTTAAACCTTTTGTAGTTGTCTTATTAACAATATTTTTATTTGTATCAATTAAAACCCAATCAGTTTTTGTTGAACCACTATCAACTATTAAAATCATACTAAATTCTGCATCTATATTAATCTAAACTCGCTGAATACACTGTTAAATCTACCAATTTATTAGCATATCCATATTCATTGTCATACCATGTTATCAACTTAAAAAAACTACTATTCAACTCTATTGAAGCTGTCGCATCAAAAATTGAAGTTCTAGTGTCACTTACAAAATCTTGAGACACTAACGGATCCGTTTCATAACCTAAAATCCCTTTCAATTCATTTAAAGATGCTTTTTCAATAGCTTTTTTAATAGCATCTAAAGATGTTGCTTTAGATGTTTTAATCGTTAAATCAACTACAGAAACATCTGCGGTTGGAACTCTAAATGCCATACCAGTTAATTTTCCTTTTAATTCAGGAATAACTTTGGTAACCGCAATTGCTGCACCAGTAGTTGTTGGTATAATATTATTCATTGCCGCACGCCCTCTAGTCCATTTATCGGATGGTCCATCAACTGTTTTTTGGGTAGACGTTGCTGCATGAACCGTAGTCATTAACCCCTCTTCCAAACCAAAATTATCATGAATTACTTTTGCTAGTGGCGCTAAACAATTTGTGGTACAAGATGCGTTTGATATTATTTTATCTGACGCTTTAATATTGGTATGGTTTACCCCCATTACAAACATTGGCGCATCTTTAGATGGCGCAGAAAGTACAACACGCTTAACACCTTTGCCTTTTAGATGTGCACTCGCTTTTTCTTTTGTTGTAAAAAATCCAGTACACTCTAATATGTACTCTGCACCAATTTTATGCCATTCAATATTTTCTGGATTTCGCTCGGCAGTGATTCTAATTTCATTACCATTAACAATTAACTTCCCATTAGTAACATTTACAGTACCATTAAATCGTCCATGAACCGAGTCATATTTTAATAAATATGCTAAGTAATCTACATCTAATAAATCGTTAATTGCTACAACTTGTACATTGTCTTTTTCAATTGCTGCTCTAAAAGCTAGTCTTCCTATTCTTCCAAAACCATTTATTCCTATT
>CAJXHW010000154.1 GCA_913054565.1 uncultured Kordia sp.
CAAAAACTTAAAGCGCTATTTGAAGCTAAAAAATCTGATAGTGCGTTTGCAAAAAACAGTTATTTACAACTAGACTGGATTCATAAAAACAGTAATCACTATGAAACATCGCATTTACAATACCCTATATACAGAATATATTAAACAGTACTTAAATACGCTTCTGTGAGCAAGATAACATTTGCATATGAATTACTCAATGCTGATTTAGCTTCGGTATTGGTTTTCCATACAGCTTGAGTAATTCCTTCTTCCAACTGAGGCACTAAATCACCCGAAAAATCCGTTTTCATTAAATACCAATGAGTCACTTTTAAATTATACTTCCCTTTATTCTTGTAAATATGATACGTTTCTTGTAGGAATTTATCAATAGAAAGGTTTTTTACTCCAGTCTCTTCCTCTACCTCTCTTAATGATGTTGTTTCAATATTTTCCCCCTTTTCTGCTCGCCCCTTTGGCAAGTCCCACTTTTTATTGCGTTCAATAAAAAGCAATTCATTTTTATCGTTCTTTACCAAACCACCACCAGCATTTATATATCCTATACGATCCTTAAACAAGGATAATAATTTTTCTTTTTTGGGATGATACAAATACACTTCGTTATACTCATTGCGCTGTAACTTTCTAATCACATACTCCATATCTACACTTTTCAAAAGAAAGACTTTAAATCCAGATTCTTTCATTACAGTGTTTGTTAAAATGATTGGCCTATCGTTAACGAAAATTTTATACATCTTGAGCTAAGAAATTGTGGGTTATATCGGATAAAGTTAAGCTATTTTTATATTCATACGCAATTATAACCTAAAAAAAATGTAGTTTTGTAGCATGATATTAGACAAAGACATAGCTAAAAAAACGGCAGAATTGTTATTACAAATTAATGCCATTAAACTACAACCTAGCCAACCTTTTTCATGGGCTTCTGGTTGGAAATCTCCTATTTATTGTGACAACAGAATCACATTATCTTTTCCTGAGGTAAGAACTTTTTTAAGACAACAGTTAGCAAAACAAGTTGTTGCTGCTTATGGCAAACCTGATGTTATTGCTGGAGTTGCTACTGGCGCAATAGCAATTGGTGCTTTAGTTGCTGAAGAGCTAAACATCCCTTTTGTGTATGTAAGACCTGAAGCTAAAAAGCACGGCAGAAAAAATCAAATTGAAGGGTTTTTAGACACCAATAAAAGTGTTGTTGTTGTAGAAGATTTAATTAGTACAGGTGGTAGTAGTTTAAAAGCAGTAGATGCTTTAAATGCTCATGGTGTAAATGTTAAAGGAATGATTGCTTTATTTACATATGGATTTGATGTTGCTTCTGAAAACTTCAAAAATGCAAATGTCATTTTACACACATTAAGCAATTACGACAATTTAATAGAGCAAGCCGCAGAAACTAATTACATCTCTGCTGAAGAAATAAACACTTTAAAAGAATGGAGAACGAATCCTTCTGAATGGAACACTATTTGTTAAACATAGCTAAAAACACAAAAAATGAATATAGAAGGTAATAAAGTTATCATTAACAAACCAAAAGCTGAAGTTGTAACATTTTTAACTAAAATGGAAAACTTTGGGCAGTTAATGCCAGAAAATACAAAATTTGAAGTTTTAGGAGAAGATATCTTTTTATTTGGCTTAAAAGGAATGCCAGAAATCAAACTAAAATTAAAAGAACACTCTGAAGATAAAGTTGTTTTAGGGGCAGCTAGTGATAAACTTCCATTTACACTTACTGCAAACTTAACAGAAATTGATGCAACCAAAACAGAAACGAGCTTATCTTTTGAAGGTCAGTTTAACGCTATGATGGCCATGATGGTTAAAGGACCTATCACAAAATTTGTAGGGCAATTATCTGAAAAGTTAGGCGCTATTTAATACAACAACTTAATTTCTTTAAGTTTAAACACTTTTAAAATATTGTCTTCAACCAATACTTGCAACTCACCTGTTGGTATAACATGTTTTATAAAACCAGAAAATAATTCACCTTCTACATTTTTAAATGTAGAAGGTTTATTTTTTCTAAACAAATGTTCTTCATAAGTCATATGTAGTTTTCTAAAACAACCTCTTTTCACCAATTCAAATTGGTATTGCAACTCGGTGACTAATAAAATCAATAATTCGTCTAAATTAAAATTTTCACCTAATACAGATTTTAAAGAAGATGCTTTGAATATGGGATCAAATTCTGTTTGATTAACGTTTAATCCAACACCAATTATCGAATACGTTTCTGAAGATGGTTTTAGCACGTTTTCAATTAAAATACCTGACATTTTTTTACGACCTGACAAAATATCATTTGGCCATTTTATACTCAATTGAGGAACCTTAAACCTCTGCAACACATTAAATACAGAAATTGAAACTGCACAATTTAAATAAAAATGATTCTCTAACGTTAAAAACGAGGTGTTTAAAAATACACTAAACGTCAGGTTCTCAGAACATTCAGACACCCATTCACTCCCCATTTGCCCTTTACCACTTGTTTGAAAACTAGCACAAACAACGGTAAAATCACTCAATGATTCTTTTTCTGACAATTGTTTTAAATAGTCATTTGTAGACGGAACGGTATGAAGTTTGATGATTTTGATAGTACAAATGTAAAACTTATAATAAATCTAACTGTTAAACGACAAAAAAAGAATATTTTTGCTGTTTCAAATTATAATTAATGATAAAAGACAATAAAAACACGGATGCTTTAATAGCTATGATTCTTAAAGGAATTGAAGATGTTAAAGGAAATGATATTGATATACTAGACTTAAGAGACATAGAAAATACCGCATGTGACTATTTTGTTATTTGCAATGGTAATTCTAATACGCAAGTAAATGCAATTGTTGGGTCTATCCAAAAAACAGTTAGTAAAGAACTTAAAGACAAGCCCTGGCATGTTGAAGGAACTGAAAATGCTGAGTGGGTTTTAATGGATTATGTGAACGTTGTAGTACACGTATTTCAAAAACACATTAGAGAATACTATGATATTGAAGGATTATGGGGTGATGCAAAAATCACTTCTATCCAAACAAATTACTAAATTATCACAGACACATGTCAGAAAACAATAAAAACGCACCTAAGAAAGTAAAATTCAATGCATTTTGGATTTACGGGATTATTTCTTTAGTCCTGCTTTTCTTTATTCTTAACTCAAATTCATCTACAGAAAATGAAGTGAGTTTTTCTAAGTTTAAAGAATATGTGCCACAAAACGACATAAAGGAAATTGTAATTGTACCTAACATGAGATTAGCTCATGTGTACCTTACAGATGAAGCTCTTAAAAAAGATGCTTATAAAGAATTCGCTACACAAAAAGGACTATCTTTTATAGGGAAGTTACCTAATTTTTCGGTGCAGTATTTAGATCTTCAGAATTTTGAAAACTACCTTATTGAACAAAAAGAAAGCAATAAACTAAACTTCACCTTAGATGTTAAACAACAAGACAATACAATAAGTGATTTTATTATAGGGTTACTTCCATTTGTGTTAATTATTGGGCTATGGCTATTTTTCATGAAACGAATGTCTGGCGGACAAGGTGGTGGACCAGGTGGACAAATTTTCAATATCGGAAAATCAAAAGCCAAATTATTTGACGAAAAAGGAGACATTAAAACCACTTTTAAAGATGTTGCTGGTTTAGAAGGAGCAAAAGAAGAAGTTGAAGAAATTGTTGATTTTTTAAAAAACCCAGAAAAATACACCTCTTTAGGAGGTAAAATACCTAAAGGAGCATTACTTGTAGGGTCACCTGGAACAGGAAAAACACTACTTGCAAAAGCCGTTGCAGGTGAAGCAAAAGTACCTTTTTTCTCTTTATCTGGTTCAGATTTTGTTGAGATGTTCGTTGGTGTTGGAGCATCAAGAGTACGTGATTTATTCAAGCAAGCTAAAGAAAAATCCCCATCTATAATTTTTATTGATGAGATAGATGCAATTGGTAGAGCTAGAGGTAAAAACGCCATGTCTGGAAGTAATGACGAAAGGGAGAACACCTTAAACCAACTATTAACTGAAATGGATGGTTTTGGAACTAATGACAATGTTATTGTTCTTGCCGCTACTAACAGAGCAGACATATTGGACAAAGCACTAATGCGTGCAGGAAGGTTTGACCGTCAAATATATGTAGACCTTCCAGACATCAGAGAACGTAAAGAAATTTTCGAAGTCCATTTAAAACCTTTGAAAATCAAGAAAGGATTAGACACAAAATTCTTATCAAAGCAAACTCCTGGTTTTTCTGGTGCTGATATTGCTAATGTTTGTAATGAGGCTGCTTTAATTGCCGCTAGAAACGGAAAAATTGAAATTGACAAGCAAGACTTTTTAGATGCTGTTGACAGAATTGTTGGTGGTTTAGAAAAGAAGAACAAAATCATTACACCATCAGAGAAAAAAGCTATTGCATATCATGAAGCTGGTCACGCCACTGTAAGTTGGATGCTTGAGCATGCTGCACCGCTGGTAAAAGTTACAATTGTACCACGAGGAAAAGCATTAGGAGCAGCTTGGTATTTGCCAGAAGAACGCATGATTGTTCGTCCTGAACAAATGTTAGATGAAATGTGTGCTACATTAGGAGGTCGTGCTGCAGAGAAAATTATTTTTAATAAAATATCTACAGGAGCTTTAAGTGATTTGGAAAAAGTTACTAAACAAGCTAGAGGAATGGTTACAGTTTATGGGTTAAGTGAAAAAATTGGAAACCTTACCTATTACGACTCATCTGGGCAAAGTGAAAATGGCTTTACAAAACCTTATAGTGAAAAGACTGCAGAACTTATTGATTCTGAAATATCTGACATCATTGAAAAGCAATATGTTAGAGCTGTTGAATTACTAGATAGTCATAAAGACAAACTAACTTTACTCGCAGAATTACTTCTTGAAAAAGAAGTGATTTTTAGAGATGACTTAGAAAAAATATTTGGAAAAAGACCGTTTCAGGTTGAACCAAAAGTTAACGGACTAGAAGAAGAGTAAATGCGTTATGAAAAACTTAATTTAAAACAATTTTAAATTAAGTTTTTTTTATCTTTGAGATTAAGGCTATACAACCCTGAGAAGCCAGTGTACACAAGTATGGGAATTTTTAAAAAACTA
>CAJXHW010000155.1 GCA_913054565.1 uncultured Kordia sp.
GTGCGTTAGTGATTTCAATTCCATTAGGATATTTCGGTGGATTGGGAGCAGCTTCAAAAAATGGAATATTATTTAAAGGTGCTTCATTTTTAGATGCCATGACCAAAATTAATACGTTGGTTATGGATAAAACAGGTACTGTTACAAAAGGTGTTTTTAAAATCAAGGAAGTAATAGCTATCGGTTGGGAGGAATCTGAATTTATGAAATACCTAATGGCTATGGAAGAGCAGTCCACGCATCCAATAGCAAAAGCCATAATGGAGTATAAAGAAAATGGTGAAGATTTTGAAGCGCAAGACGTTTCTGAAATTGCAGGTAAAGGATTAAAAGGTATCGTGAATGGAAAAATTGTTTTAGTTGGTAACAAAGCCCTAATGTTTGCGAATAATATTGATGTTCCAAATGAAACGGAATCTATTGTAGAATCTATAGTATTTGTATCTATAGATAATGCATTTGCCGGTTATGTTGTCATTGCAGATGAATTAAAAGATGATGCAAAAGAAACAATTGTCAATTTACAAAAAGTAGGAATCAAAAATATTATGATGCTATCTGGAGATAAGGATTCCATTACTCAAAAAGTCGCAAAAGAATTGAATATTGAAAATGCTAAAGGTGGATTATTACCAGAAGACAAGCTAAATGAAGTTGAAATTTTAAAGAAAAATCCAGCAAACAAAATAGCTTTTATAGGTGATGGTATTAATGACGCACCAGTTTTAGCAGCAAGTGATGTAGGAATAGCAATGGGTGGATTAGGAAGTGATGTAGCTATTGAAACAGCAGATGTCATCATCCAAACCGACCAACCTTCAAAAGTTGTTAGAGCCATTAAAATAAGTCGTTCCACACGAAAAATCGTTTGGCAGAACATCATACTGGCATTTGGTATTAAAATAATTGTTTTGATTTTAGGAGCAGGTGGTTTAGCGACAATGTGGGAAGCAGTATTTGCAGATGTTGGTGTTGCACTTTTAGCAATATTAAATGCGGTTAGATTACAACGAATGATGTGGGATTAACTACTTTACTAAATTAAACTTCTGTTAAACAGAACTAACATGTACTAAAATTTCTTACCTTTGTTGATAAGTATGAAGCAAATATTCCATAAAATAATGTCTTTGGCAATGGCTTTTGTAGTGTTATTCTCTACAATGTCGTTTACTCTTAATATGCATTATTGTGGAGATGTTTTGGTAGAAACTGCTATGTTCCATAAAGCGGAAGGATGCGGAATGGAAATGGAAAAACCTTCAGCCGATGGTTGTTCTATTACAAAAAAGAATTGTTGTAATGATGAACAATTGGTAGTTGATGGGCAAGACGAACTACAACTGCAAGTTGACAAAATTTCTTTTGAGCAACACCTATTCATTGCTTCATTTGTTTACACACATGTCAACCTTTTTGAAGGTTTAGATAATAATGTATCTTCTTACGAAGCATACGAACCACCACTCGTCATAAGGCAACTCTACAAGATTGACGAGACCTATTTAATTTGATTTTTAAACAATAGACTGTTTTATCCTATGGCTGTATGTCATAAGGATAATTTTTTGTATTCGGTGTTTTCGTAACACCTATGTCTAACTGTTTAATAATCAAAGATAATGCTAAATAAAAGCATCAAATTTTTAATAGAAAATAAACTCGTAGCTGTATTATTACTTGTTCTCTTTATAGGTTGGGGAACGGTTAATGCACCTTTTAATTGGGATACTGGGTTCTTACCAAGTAATCCAGTTGCTGTAGATGCAATACCAGATATAGGTGAAAACCAACAAATAGTATTTACTAAATGGGATGGTCGTTCACCACAAGATATTGAAGATCAAATTACGTACCCATTAACGACGTCCTTGCTAGGAATTCCTGGGGTAAAAACGATTCGTAGTTCGTCTATGTTCGGCTTTTCAAGTATCTATATCATTTTTGAAGAAGACATAGAATTTTACTGGAGTAGAAGTCGTATTCTCGAAAAATTAAACTCATTACCAAGTGGTTTATTACCCGAAGGTGTTAATCCTGCATTGGGTCCGGATGCCACAGGATTAGGACAAATATTTTGGTACACATTAGAAGGTCGTGATAAAAACGGAAATGTTACTGGTGGTTGGGATTTGCAAGAATTACGCAGTATTCAAGACTACTATGTAAAGTATGCCTTATCATCTGCAAGTGGTGTTTCAGAAGTTGCTTCTATAGGTGGCTATGTTCAGGAGTATCAAGTAGACGTAAATCCAGAACTAATGCGTCAGTATAATATTGGATTGCATCACGTTGTAAAAGCAGTTAAGGAAAGTAATAAAGACATTGGTGCACAGACTTTGGAAATTAACCAAGCCGAATATTTAGTTCGTGGTTTGGGTTATGTGAAATCCATTGAAGACATCGAAAATGCAGTAGTCACTTCCGAAGACTATACAGCAATAAAAATAAAAGACATTGGAAAAGTCTCTTTAGGTCCTGCAACACGACGTGGTATTTTAGATAAAGAAGGAGCGGAAGTTGTAGGTGCAGTTGTGGTAGCACGTTATGGTGCAAACCCAATGGAAGTCATTAATAACGTAAAGGATAAAATCAACGAATTAAGTGCGGGATTACCTTCAAAAGTATTAGCAGATGGAAGAACATCACAAGTAACCATAGTGCCATTTTACGATAGAACAGAATTAATTCAAGAAACTTTAGGTACACTCAATGAAGCCTTAACACTTGAAATATTGATTACCATTTTGGTTATAATCATAATGGTGTTTAATCTTCGAGCATCTATATTGATTTCTGGCTTATTGCCCGTTGCAGTATTGATGGTTTTTATAGCAATGAAGTTCTTTGGAGTCGATGCTAATATTGTGGCTTTATCAGGTATCGCTATTGCTATTGGTACAATGGTCGATGTTGGTGTCATACTATCAGAAAATATCATTCGGCATTTAGATGAAGATGATGGGACACAATCAATTAATACGGTAGTTTACAATGCTACAGCAGAAGTGTCTGGCGCAATCGTAACTGCAGTAATGACAACCATTATAAGTTTTATTCCTGTATTTACAATGATTGGAGCTGAAGGAAAATTATTCAGACCGTTAGCCTTTACTAAAACATTTGCCTTAACAGCTTCAATTATTGTTGCCTTATTCTTGATACCACCCTTTGCTGCATTTTTATTTAAAAAGAAAAGCATTAAAACCAATTTTAAATATGTTTTAAATGGCATTTTAATAGTGCTAGGTATTGCTGCAATAGTATACGGTTATTGGTTAGGATTAATATTGGTTGGATTTGGAATTGTTGCACTTATAAAGCAACAAGAAATAGTATCAGAGAAACAAGCTAATCTTATCAATATCATTATTTCAGTATCTACAATTGTGTTCTTATTAGCAGAGTATTGGAGACCACTAGGCGTTAGTAAAAGCATCTTTTTGAACCTCATTTTTGTGAGTGTTATTTGTTTTGGTTTATTAGGTGTTTTCTCATTATTTATCAAATATTACACACGTATTTTAAGGTGGTGTTTAGATAATAAGTTGCTCTTTTTATCTGTGCCAACCGCTATTGTAATTGCAGGTTTTTTCATTATGAAAAATACAGGCAAAGAGTTTATGCCCTCATTAAATGAAGGCTCATTTCTACTGATGCCAACCTCGATGCCTCATTCTGGCGTAGAAGAAAACAAACGAGTGTTACAACAGTTGGATATGGCAGTAGCCAGTATTCCAGAGATAAAAACTGTAGTTGGTAAAGCAGGTCGTACAGAATCAGCTTTAGATCCAGCGCCTTTGTCTATGTATGAAAATATTATTCAGTACAAACCAGAATATATGCTGAATAAAAACGGAGAACGTCAACGTTACAAAGTAAATGATGATGGTTTATTTGAATTAAAAGATGGACGTTTCATCGCTAATCCTAATAATACAGAAAATGTCACTTTGAGCGCTGTAGAAAGGTTACAATTAATAGAAGATAATAATGGTGAATTTTATCGAAACTGGCGACCTGAAATACAATCACCAGACGATATTTGGAATAACATTGTTAAAGTTACCAAGTTACCTGGTGTTACTTCTGCACCTAAACTACAACCTATTGAAACACGATTGGTAATGCTGCAAACAGGTATGCGTGCACCAATGGGAATAAAGGTTAAAGGTCAAGACTTAAAACAAATTGAAGCCTTTGGTGTACAGTTAGAAGGGATTTTAAAACAAGCTGAAGGTATTAAAAAAGAAGCTGTTTTTGCAGACCGTATTGTAGGGAAACCCTATTTGTTAATTGATATTGATAGAGAAAAAATTGCACGTTATGGCATTTCGATACAAGATGTTCAAGATGTATTAAAAGTAGCAGTTGGCGGTATGGTATTAACGCAAACGGTAGAAGGTCGTGAGCGATATGGCGTACGAGTACGATACCCAAGAGAATTACGCGCAAACCCAACAGACTTACAACAGATTTATGTGCCAGTTGAAAAAGGTAGTCCTGTGCCATTAAGCGAATTGGCAACTATAAGATACGAACAAGGTCCACAAGTCATTAAAAGTGAAGATACTTTTTTAGTAGGTTATGTCTTGTTTGATAAATTAGATGGTTTTGCAGAAGTAAGCGTTGTTGAAAATGCACAAGCATTGATTCAAGAAAAGATAGATTCTGGTGAGTTAATTGTACCAAAAGGAATCAACTATGCATTCACAGGAACGTATGAAAATCAGTTACGAGCGGAAAAAACCTTATCGGTTGTTGTACCGTTAGCATTGGCAATCATTTTCTTAATTCTGTATTTCCAGTTCCGTTCGGTTGGTACGTCCTTAATGGTATTCACAGGTATCGCAGTAGCGTTTGCAGGTGGTTTTATAATGATTTGGCTCTATGGTCAAGGTTGGTTTTTAAACTTCAATTTCTTTGGTGAAAACCTACGCGACTTATTCCAAATGCACCCAATCAATTTAAGTGTTGCAGTTTGGGTTGGGTTTATTGCACTCTTCGGTATAGCAACCGATGATGGTGTAGTAATGGCAACTTATTTAACCCAAACATTCGATAGAAACACACCAGATAATAAAAAGGAAATTAGAGCATCAGTAGTTGAAGCAG
>CAJXHW010000156.1 GCA_913054565.1 uncultured Kordia sp.
TTATAATTGTATTGATAACAATATTTAGTTTAGGGTTATTAGCGTCAAAAATTGCATCATATAGAATAAGCAAAAAGCTAATTGTTGCTTAAAAACTAATCAAATTGATAGTCTTTAAATCTGACTGCAACGTCATCTAATACATCAAAAACACCTGCGGAGTCATCAGTAGTTACCATTTTAATACGGAAATCTTTAAAGTCTCTTATTCCTTTAAAGTAATTAGTGTAATGACGTCTAGTTTCAAAAACACCTAGTTTTTCACCTTTCCAGTCTATACTCATTTGCAAATGACGTCTGGCAGCACTCACACGTTCTTCCATGGTTGGCAACTTCATATGTTGGCCAGTGTTAAAATAGTGTTTCACCTGATTAAAAAACCATGGGTTTCCAATAGCAGCTCGTCCAATCATACAGCCATCTAAGCCATAATCATCACGCATTCGCATGGCGTCTTCTGGTGTGGTTACATCACCATTTCCAAAAACAGGAATATGCATACGCTGGTTGTTTTTTACGTCTGCAATAGGTGCCCAATTGGCATTTCCTTTATACAACTGTGCGCGTGTTCTACCGTGAATTGAAATAGCTTTACAACCAACGTCTTGTAATCGCTCAGCAACTTCAACAATTTTTATAGAATCCTCATCCCAACCTAATCTGGTTTTAACAGTAATAGGTAGTTTTGTGTGCTTAACCATAGCTTCAGTTAGTGAAACCATCAAGTCAATATCTTTTAAAATTCCTGCACCCGCACCTTTAGAGACTACTTTCTTTACTGGACAACCAAAATTGATGTCAATAATATCTGGGCCACTCGCTTCAACAATTTCAACAGAACGTAACATAGACTCCAATACGGCGCCAAAAATTTGAATACCTACAGGTCTTTCCTTCTCATAAATGTCTAACTTCATGGTGCTTTTTGCTGCATCACGAATTAAGCCTTCTGAAGAAATAAATTCTGTATATACCACATCAGCACCTTCTTCTTTGCACAAGGCTCTAAAAGGAGGGTCGCTCACATCTTCCATTGGCGCAAGTAATAATGGGAAGTCAGGTAATTCTATATCGCCTATTTTAACCACAAGTTCAAATTTTGCTGCAAAAATACAGCTTTTTATAGAAACCTATAATGTCTCAATCTTTTAAATTACAGTTTAGATTGTAAAATCCGTATTTCTGTAGCACCCATACCATATTCTTGATAATCGGCTTCGTAAAAACGGATGTTGTCATAACGGCGTAACATGCTATAAATATCAGCTTTTAGTACACCATCACCTACACCATGCACTAACACAACTTTCGGAAATCGTTTCTGAATACTGAAGTCTAATTTGTGTTTTGCGGTATCTAATTGCAAGGATAAAATATCGTAATTACTCATGCCGTGCTTAGATTTGACAAGTTTTTCAATATGTAAATCGACTACCAATACAAACTCATTAGTATGTTTTTTACCCTTTTTATAGTTTTTTTTTCGCTCTTCCTTTAATGATTTGGCATGAGCTAAACCCTTAAAATGATAGGCTTCTGTGCCTATTTTAACCAATTGATGCTCTTGGAAATGTAAGGGGAAACCATCTGTTGTTTCTATGGTAACCTGATTGTTTGTTGTGGCAATCACCACACCGTCAATAGTATCGTCTAATACAGAAACTTTGTCGTTTATTTGAAATTTCATCACTTAAATAATTCGAATATCAAAAATAGCTCTTTTTTGCAAAGGATTTGCACTATATTTGCAAATTGATGTGTACTTGTAAAAAGTAACACACAGTAACGAAAGACGAGAAATGAAGCATATTAGAAATTTTTGCATTATTGCACATATTGATCACGGGAAAAGTACTTTAGCCGACAGATTATTGGATTATACAGGCGCAGTAACTGAACGCGAAAAGCAAAATCAGTTATTGGACAGTATGGATTTAGAGCGTGAGCGTGGTATCACGATTAAATCACACGCCATTCAAATGGAATATATTCATGAAGGGCAAGAGTATGTGTTAAATTTAATTGATACCCCAGGTCACGTAGATTTTTCTTATGAAGTATCACGATCAATAGCAGCTTGTGAAGGTGCGTTGTTAATTGTAGATGCTGCACAAAGTATACAGGCGCAAACAATTTCTAATTTATATTTGGCTTTAGAGAATGATTTGGAAATTATTCCTGTATTAAATAAAGTTGATTTACCAAGTGCAAACCCAGAAGAAGTAACTGATGATATTGTTGATTTATTAGGCTGTGATCCTGAAGAAGTTATTCATGCTAGTGGAAAAACAGGGTTTGGAGTAGACAATATTCTTGACGCCATTATAAAACGTATTCCTGCGCCTACTGGAGACCCTGACGCGCCATTACAAGCGTTAATTTTTGACTCTGTTTATAATTCATTTAGAGGGGTTGAAACATATTTTAGAGTATTAAACGGAACGATTAAAAAGCGTCAGGAAATTAAATTTATCGCAACAGATAATAACTATTTTGCTGATGAAATTGGAACTTTAAAATTAACTCAGCACCCAAAACAAGAAATTAAAGCAGGTGATGTTGGATATTTAATTACAGGAATTAAAGAAGCTAAAGAAGTAAAAGTAGGAGATACAATTACAGATGCTAAAAACCCAACCCAAGAAGCTATTGATGGTTTTGAAGATGTAAAGCCAATGGTATTTGCTGGTATTTATCCTGTTGATACAGAAGATTATGAAGAGTTGCGTAACTCAATGGAGAAGTTACAGTTGAATGATGCGTCATTAGTATTTCAGCCAGAAAGTTCTGCAGCACTAGGATTCGGTTTCCGTTGTGGGTTTTTAGGAATGTTACATATGGAAATTATCCAAGAGCGTTTAGAACGTGAGTTTAATATGACAGTTATAACAACTGTACCCAATGTATCGTACCACGCATTTACAAAGAAATATATTGACACACCAATTATAGTAAATAACCCAACTGACTTACCAGATCCTTCAGGATTAGACCGTGTTGAAGAACCGTACATTAAAGCAACAATAATTACAAAGTCCGATTTTGTTGGAAATGTAATGAGTTTGTGTATTGAAAAAAGAGGACAGATTACAAGTCAAACCTACTTAACAACTGAGCGTGTTGAGTTGACGTTTGATATGCCTTTAGCAGAAATTGTATTTGATTTTTATGACCGCTTAAAAACGGTATCTAAGGGGTATGCATCGTTTGATTATTCACCTATAGGAATGCGTCCGTCTAAACTAGTTCGAGTAGATATTCTGTTAAATGCTCAAGGAGTAGATGCTTTATCAGCATTAATTCACTTTGATAGCGCTCACACTATTGGTAAAAAAATGTGTGAAAAATTAAAAGAATTAATCCCACGTCAGCAGTTTGATATTCCTATTCAAGCAGCAATAGGGGCTAAAATTATTGCTAGAGAAACAACTAAAGCATTGCGTAAAGATGTTACTGCAAAATGTTATGGTGGAGATATTTCTCGTAAACGTAAGTTATTAGAAAAACAGAAAAAAGGTAAAAAACGTATGCGTCAAGTTGGTAATGTAGAAATTCCTCAAGAAGCATTTATGGCGGTTTTAAAACTGAACGATTAACGCATTAGTGAATTTTAAGTGTATAAAGACCAAAACATCTGTTCTGGTCTTTTTTATGTTTAAGATTATTTTGGCATAGTTTAAGCATGTTATTAATTAAATTTGATACTATGAATAAAATACTGCTTTTTACAATGAGTGTTTGCGTATCACTTTATGTCAATGCTCAAAAAAATAATGAGAAAATTCTTAGCTCAGTAGTGAAAATTGAAGTGGCAAATACTGTAGAAATAGATGAGAGTTTATCAATTGAATTGGTTGAGGTACTTTCAGATTCTCGTTGCCCTAAAAACGTACAATGCGTTTGGGCAGGTGAAGCTATACTTCTTGTCAATATTTATAAATATGGGAAAAAAGTGCAACAAGAAAAAATAACAATTCACCCAACTGCTGTACAGGAAAATGTATTACAAATATTATCACCTAAGTTCACTAAAATTACCGCAATAAATTTATGGCCTTATCCAAATGGAGTAGACAACATAGAGTTAAGTAATTATTGTTTAGAGTTAACAGTATCGCGCTAGTTTTTATACTCTTCTTTTAGAAGTGTAATATCTTTTAAAAGACGGTCAATATCCTCATCATCAGTACCATCATAGAGCCCTCTTATACGTTTTTGTTTGTCAACCAATACAAAGTTTTCTGTATGTACCATACCATAAGCATCGTCTTTTGTAGGATCGTATTTGGCAACTAAATAAGATTTCCTTGCCAAGTTATAGATCTCTTTTTTGCTACCAGTAACTAAATTCCATTTGTGACTTAACACGCCTTTTTCAACAGCATAACGCTTTAGTTGTGCTACTGTATCAATTTCAGGGGTTACGGTATGTGATAATAGCATGACATCATCATCTAATAAAATAGCTTTCTGAACCTTCTTCATGTTACTTGTCATTACTGGGCAAATAGTGCCACAAGTTGTAAAAAAGAAATCGGCTACATATATTTTATTATCATAATCAGCTTGAGTAATGGTTTTTCCATTTTGATTTGTTAATGAAAAATCTGCAATATGATGTTTCTTTTTAATGTGAACAACGTTACTATCGACCAATTCTTGGTTTACATTTTTTCCTGGTGCAAATGTTGGCAATCGTTTTACAGGTTTTAAAGCGTAATAAAAAAGTGAGAGTATTATTGCTGATAGAAACAGAAAAAAAATGGCAAATTTTTTATAAACTTTAAAGAATTCAAGCATGGTATTTTATTTGAGATTACAAAGATAAAAAACGTTTCGATGCACTTTGTTATTTCAATGAAATTTAAACGCAATAAGGCTAGGAATTGAGTTAAAGCATAAACTCTTCTTAATAGCCGTTTTATTTCGCTTAAAAAGCCTATTTTAGCGCGTAAAATATAATTATATCTCATGACATTTACAGAAATATTAATCATGGTTGCTCAATTTTTATTGAGTTTGTCTTTTCTAATCATCCTTCATGAATGGGGGCATTATTACCCAGCTAAACTATTTAAAAATAAAGTTGAAAAATTTTACCTATTCTTTGA
>CAJXHW010000157.1 GCA_913054565.1 uncultured Kordia sp.
AGATTAAAGTCGTATCAGCATCTAAAAATCATACATTTACTTTTAAATATAATTTTAAAGAAGAAAACGCTAAATGAAAATTGCAATTTTATCACAAGATTCCAACTTATATTCAACAAGGAGAATCGTAGAGGCAGGAGAATTAAGAGGGCATGAAATGATTGTTGTTAACCATGCTAAATGTGATTTGGTAATTGAGAAAAAGAAACCACAAGTATATTATCAGGGGGAGAAATTAGAGAGTTTTGATGCTATTATTCCTAGAATAGGTGCGTCAATAACATTTTATGGCACTTCAGTGGTTCGTCAATTTGAAATGATGAAGATATTTTCAACACTAAACTCTCAAGCATTAATACAGTCAAGGGATAAATTATGTAGTTTGCAAATTCTTTCTAGAGCAGGTTTAGGTATGCCAAAAACGGCATTTACAAATAATTCAAAAGAAGTGTCATCAGTAATTGAAAAAGTAGGTGGTGCACCATGTATTATAAAATTATTGGAAGGTACGCAAGGCGTAGGAGTGGTTTTGGCTGAGACTAAGAGTGCTGCTGAATCAGTTCTAGAAGCTTTTCATGGTTTACAGGCCAGAGTTATAGTACAGGAGTTTATAAAGGAAGCTAAAGGAGCAGATATTAGAGTTTTTGTAGTTGATGGGGTTGTTGTTGGTGCAATGAAACGCCAGGGGAAAGAAGGAGAGTTTAGATCAAACTTACATCGTGGTGGATCAGCAACAATTCATGAATTATCTGAAGAAGAGGAAAACGCTGCCCTAAAAGCGGCAAAGTCTTTAGGACTAGCTATTTGTGGGGTAGATATGTTGCAGTCTAATTCAGGACCAATGATTATGGAGGTTAATTCTTCGCCAGGGTTAGAAGGTATTGAGGCTGCAACTGGTGTTGATATTGCAAAAAGTATTATTAGGTATATTGAAAGAAATGTCTAAAAAAACATTAAAAGAAATTACTATTCTGGGTCAGGTAATAGAGCCTGGAAAAAGCTATCAAATAAAAATTGACATAGCGCGATTGCATACAAGAACAAAAATTGAAGTGCCTGTAATTATTACTAGAGCAAAAAAAGATGGGCCTTGTGTGTTATTAAGTGCTGGTATTCATGGTAATGAAGTTAATGGTGTTGAAATTGTTAGGCAAATGGTTTCAAATAAATTTAACATTCCTGATGCTGGAATGATTATTTGTGTTCCAGTGCTAAATGTGTTCGGTTTTCTTATAAAAAAGAGGCAGTTTCCAGATGGGAAAGATTTGAACCGGTTTTTTCCGGGGTCCAAAAGTGGTTCTTTAGCAAGTAAGTTTGCATATGTTTTTATGAATGAAATTGTAGTTCATGCAGATTACTGTATAGACTATCATACAGGTGGTGACGACCGATTTAATTATTCGCAGGTTAGAATTTCAAACGATGATGCAGATACGTTAAAATTAGCTCAGGTTTTTGGTGCAAAATTTATAAAATACTCATCACATAGAGAAAAGTCTTATAGAGAAGCCGCTACAGGATTAGGGAAAAAAGTATTGCTGTTTGAGGGTGGTAAATCATTAGATTTGGATAGGCAAGTAACACACTCTGGTATAACTGGCGCATTAAATGTGTTGGATTATTTAGGGGTGAAGCAATTTCCTAAAAATTATGATTCTTATAAAGAGCGTGCAAAACAAGTTGTTTTTGAAGATTCAATTTGGGTGCGCGCAAAATACTCTGGAATGTATAGGTCTGTGATTAGAAACGGTGCTAAAATTACTAAAGGTGATATTATAGGGTTGATAACAGATCCGTATGGTTTTTTTGAACGTAAAGTAAAAGCATCAAAAACAGGTTACATTATTTGTTTAAACCATTCGCCAATTGTGAATCAAGGTGATGCAATAGCGCATATTGCAATTACTCCAACATCAAAAAATAAGGTTTAACAGCTTTTTAAGCTCTTTCGTAAGTGATAAAACTGTAGTTGTAATCGTGTTTATCATCTTTAAAGCAGTCTTCACGCATAATTTCTTTCCATGAGCTGTTTAATTCAGGGAAAAAAGTGTCTGCCTCAAAGTCATGATCAACTCTTGTAAGTTCTATTTTATGAGCAACACTTAATGCTTGCTTATATATTTCACCACCACCAATTATAAATGGTTGATTATCTTCTTTTGTTATTTCTAAGGCTTCTTGAAGTGAATGTACTACCACTGCATTTTCTGCGGTGTAATTAAGATCCCTAGTAATTACAACATTCGTTCTGTTTGGTAGAGCTTTAGGGAAGCTTTCAAATGTTTTACGCCCCATGATAATAGCATGACCAGAAGTTAATTGTTTAAAGCGTTTAAGATCATTGCTTAAATGCCAAATTAACTTATTGTCTTTGCCAATTTCATTGTTTTTTGCTGCTGCTGCAATTATAGTAATGACTTGATTTTTTTTCTGACGAGAAGCGGTACTCTCTTTAAAACGTTCCTCTTTTAGAACTTTTTTTTCTAGTTTAACTATTTTTTTATCATGCTTAGCAAGAATTTTGTCAGTCTGAATACGTTCCCATTCTTTGTTAAAGAAGCGGTTGGTGATATATACATTTACAACATGCATGATAAATAAAAATGACCAAATAAGTATTGCGATAATATACCAGTCGGCTATAAACTGATCACCAAAGCCAAAAAATTTATTAGCTATAGCTAAAAAAACAGATCCTATTATGAATAAAAAAAAATGAAAGTATAAGCGTTTTTTTTGCTTGGTGCGCTTTCTGGCATTCTCGTATTGTTCGTGTTGGTTTTGCATAAAGAAAATCTACTAGTTGTCTACAATTTACTAAAAATCTTGAAAATAAACTTTCATTATAATACTAAAAGGTGTGTTTACAGGTTTGTTATTAGAATAGCCTGGCTTTTTAAATTTCGGCATTCTTTTAAGAACTCTTATAGCTTCTGCTGCAATAGCTCTGTGGTTTGCTTTGGCGTTAACTTGTTCGACTTTTCCTTTTTTGTTAATTACAAACTCAACTTTGAACTTGGTGTATTGTTGTTGAGGGAATAAGTTACTGGCAAGTTCAGTATCAAAACTAACTTTTATGAAATTTATAATTTTTTCGGTGGTACAATCTTTTAAATAATCATTTCCTAAATTTTCCTTACAGTTTCTAAAAACTGGAAAAGTATCTGGTTGTTCTAGAGTCGTAGGTTTGTTTTTAATAATTGCCTTTATTGGCTTTTCAACAACAAAAGCTATAGGTAAGGAATATGGAACTGTAACAGGTGTTCCATCCTGATAGCCTGGTGTAAACTTTGGAAGTAATTTAATGACTCTAATGGCTTCTTGTTCTAATAATTTATGAGGAGCTCTAGCTTTGACATCAATAATTTTTCCTATTTCATTTATTTTAAACGCGACGAGAATTTTTACTTTTCCGCTAAGCCCAATATTGGCTGCGATTCTGGTGTCGAATTTCTTTTCTACATGTTCAGCAATTTTAACTGACATGCATTTTTTACGCTCAAGATTACTTGCTTCTTTGGTACAATCTGGGTGAAGAGGTATGTGTTCAATAATTTTAAAATCTGATTCTTTATCTGAATTTTGCGAAAACAGTATGCTTGATAAAACACAAGCAATTACTAAAATAAATTTCTTCATAAACTATACGGCTACTGCGCCTTTTATTCCTGGATGTGGATTGTAATTAATCAATTCGAAATCATCAAAAGTAAACTCTTCAATATTTTTAACATCCGGGTTTATTTTCATAGTAGGTAACGTTTTTGTATCCCTTGATAATTGTAAATCAAATTGTTCTTTGTGGTTGTTGTAAATATGTGCATCACCAAAAGTGTGTACAAAATCACCTGCTTCTAAATCACAAACTTGTGCTATCATCATTGTTAAAAGAGCATATGAGGCAATATTAAAAGGAACGCCTAAGAAAATATCTGCACTACGTTGGTATAATTGACATGATAATTTGCCATCCGCTACATAAAATTGAAAAAAGGCATGGCATGGCGGTAATGCTGCTTTATTATTAGCAACATTTTCACTAAATGACACAGATGTATCTGGTAAAACAGATGGATTCCAAGCTGCAACTAACATACGTCTACTATCAGGATTATTTTTAATAGTTGTAATAACTTCCTGTAGTTGGTCAATATCATCAGAATTCCAGTTACGCCATTGGTGCCCGTAAACAGGGCCTAAATCACCATTTTCATCTGCCCAATCATTCCAAATTTTAACACCGTTGTCTTGTAGATATTTGATATTAGTATCTCCTTTTATAAACCACAGTAATTCATGTATTATGGATTTTAAATGTAATTTTTTAGTAGTTACCATAGGGAATCCCTTGCTTAAATCAAATCGCATTTGATAGCCAAATACACTTTTAGTACCTGTACCAGTTCTATCAGATTTGTCGTTGCCGTTGTCGACAATATGTTGCATTAACTCTAGATATTCTTTCATTACTAAACGGCTTCCTTCGCTGTCGATTTGTCTTGTAGCGCACGATAAATTAACCAAGCACCAATAATAAGCATCGGAATAGTTAGCATCTGTCCCATGCTTAAGCTGTAATCTGTCACTAATGATTCTAAATGCTTATCTGGCGCCCTAAAGAACTCAATAATAAAGCGGCAAATACCATATCCTAATAAGAAGGTTCCACTAATTAACCCGAGAGGACGAGGCTTACGAGACAATAAAAACAGCACAATGAACAAGCAGAAACCTTCAAGCGTTGCTTGATATAATTGAGATGGATGTCTAGCCAGCTGCAACGGATCGGCAGGAAATACCATTGCCCACGGCACATCAGCTGCTCGGCCCCACAATTCGCCATTGATAAAATTACCAATACGCCCAAAACCAAGGCCTAATGGCACCAGTGGTGCGACAAAATCACCAATTTGCAACAAGTGTTTTTTCTCTCGACGTGCAAAATAAAATAATGCCGTAATCACCCCAATTAACCCACCATGGAAAGACATGCCACCTTCCCACACTTTAAATAGGTAGATGGGATCAGCCAAGAATAAGTCGAAATGATAAAACAGGACATAGCCTACTCGGCCGCCAAGAATA
>CAJXHW010000158.1 GCA_913054565.1 uncultured Kordia sp.
TAATTAAAAAGGAAACGACATCTTATGTCAATTGGTTTAAGGCTAAATGTTAAACACTCCCATTCCTCTCTAATAAAAAATAAATTAGATCGCTTGTGTAACAAATAATATTCATCTAATCAATTTAATAGAAGTAACCCAATTTTAGCAAAAGCCCCATCAAACTACTCTTCCGAATTAAAGAATGAAGCGATAAAATATCGTAATGAAGTTTCTAGATGAACATGTAAATATGAATTTATTAAAAAAGCTATTCATATTCTATTATCAGTCAATGGCATATTAGGAATGACGAAAGTGACTTAAGCAATTCTAATAAATTTCATACGGTAATGCGTAATTTATTCTATCTAAGTTCGGCTTTTATTCCTTCAATGAATTTATTCTTACCACCATTTGCAGGATGCCTAACGTAGGCAAAATCATATCCTAAATCCCTAATTACAGATTCAGGTTTTCTTCCCAAAGCAATTATTTTGTCAATCTGATATATTTTTAATAATTCTGACAAGTATACAGTCCCAATTTCTAATTCAGCCTTTTTTGGTGTTCTATTTACTCTTTTGTCAATTTTAGTATGAGGATGAAATGGGAATATATTCCAAATCAAAGGTTTGTTTGGATAATTTTCTAATTCATTCCACACAATTGTGGCAGAAATTTCGCTCTCAAGTTTTGAATGTTTATTTATACAATTAAAACCTTGATCCTTATAAAATTGATTTTCAGTCAATACGCGCTCACTTGAAAATGCAATTCCCGTAATTCCACAACCTTTATATCCTGGTGCTTCTCCTAATAATAGCTTTGTTGGTTTAATTTGGAGCATTTTATTCAAATAAAGCCTTAAATTTTCTCTACGAATTTCGGATTCTTTTGTGTTTCCGAAATATAAATTAGTTGTTTCTTCAGATACGATTTGTTTTGATATTTTATTTATGAAGTTGTCAATTTTATTCAAAATCGGGCTGTTTTTCAAAGGTTCGGCAACGGTTAGTATATGAAAAGTAGGTGTTTGCGAAGCACGAAACTTTCGGTTAAGAACAATGTTTGATACGAATCAAAAATCTTGAATTCATTACTGTATCGCCTATTTTTTATATAAGTTGTTATGTACAGTTTTGTATCTATTCTTTTAGTTTTAGTGATTCTGGGTCAACTCTTTCACTATCTATTGATATGACATTACCATCTTGGTCAAATACAACACCATCTTTTTGAGTATATCTCAACCCTTCTTCAATTAGTGTAGCTACAGCAGAAAAATAATCAGGTTTGCTACAATCTAATTTGCTACACACCTCAATATGAACTCCTGGTTTCCAGGGCTGTTCAGGTAATGTCTCATTGACTTGCGAAAGGAATTCTCTAGTAACTTCCTTTTTCTTAGGTTTTATATTTGGTGTTTGTGTTTTCGCTCTTTTTGGATTCAATGTAATATTATTACTATGAATTATTTTTTCTATATGTTTAATATCCCATTCAATTTTTGCGTCTTCACATACTTTCAATAAGAAGGCTTTACTGTTCCTTTTTCTCTGATTGACTTTGTCGAATAAATTCCAACTTTTTTCGAACTCCTCATTTGTTAGAATGCTTAAATCCATATTAACGATATCGCTTATACTAAAATTAAAGCTGTTGAAAACTCTAGATAGAGTGATAAAACTGATAAATTGTCTTTTCCCTTTTAAAAATTGTTCACTTTTATGGTTAGGATTTGGTCTTTTAGTTTCAATAAATGTGTCCGTTAATTTTAGAATTAAAACTACTTTTGGCCAAACGTTTAAATCAGTTGATTCAGAAAAAACAAGTCCATAAGCTGATTCAGATCTCATAAACCTAGATCTTAAATTTGTAGCTTGATGTGGAGCTTTTAAGACTAGATTTAGTATTCCTGCTGCTGCATAAAGTGGAGTTATTATTTGTTCCGTTGATAAGCCTTGATTCTTATAAAAGTTTTTCCGTCTTTCATAAAACAGGTCATTTCTTTTAAAGACTTCTTCTATATCACGTTGTATTTTATCTGTAGCGTGCAGTGAAGCTAACTCTACGATTGTTTGGTTGTTAGTAGCACGAATAATTTTATCCCTAATCGTATCTTCTTTTGATACAATAATTTTAACCAAAACTGATCTTTTATTTATGTCTTGCCCGCTATTACTAAAATGTCTAAAAATTGACTCTGTTGTCTGTAATCCATTTACTATTTGAATGTTTTCAACTTGAATATGTTTACCTACAACACTTGCTCCGTTAGCTAATATTGTGACACCATTGTTAAGCAGCCAAAAGTCGGGAGACTCTTGGTTTTCTAAGGTAATTCGGATGTCTTCGTTTACGCGATTTAACCCCATAAAATCTCTCACGTTAGAATCAAATAAATATCGTTTCAGTTTACCTTCATCACTTACAAAATTGTAATAATCTTCTAAATCTACAAGAAGAACATATCTTTCACCACTTGATAAAACTTCTTTAAAGGGTAAGTCAAACGAAAAATTAGGAGTTTTTCTGTGTAGTTTAATTAATTCAGTTGATCCGTAAAAGTTAAATAATGGATTGCTATTCCCAAATGAATCCTTAGAAATTTGTTCTATTTGTTTTGATCTAGATATTATGGATTCCCCCATATCGTCCGTGTTACCTCTTGAGGCATAAATGAAATGGATGTTAAATTCACTAAGTCGAGGAGAGACTTTTCTATATGCTAATTTTAAATTATTCCTTTTTAATATTATCTCTTCTGAATAGTCTCCCTTGAAATTTTCACTATCTATTGTAAAGTCAAAAAGCTCAGTTATGCTGGCTACCAAATTATCTAATGGAGCTTGTTTAAATGTACTATGATGCTTGCAGGTGATAATCCACACATCCAGTACAGAGCCCATCTTAGGCCATTTGAATGTTTGTGGATCGGAAAGGTAGTGTCCATTAACTAAAATATAAAAACCATCTATTCCCCCATCATTTCTTCCATCAACACTTCCGTGAATAATTTCTTCAATAGAAAGGTCATATTCTTTCAGGGATTGTTCAAATGCAAAATGCTCAAATGCTTCATCACGTTTTTCGGATGGTAGTTTTAATTCAACTCTATCATCAATGATTCCATCAATAAGTAAAATGTCATTTTTTGCCATAAGTTATTCTTGGTTTGTTATTGTACATAACTCGTTATATAGTTATATTTTCAACTGTTAACCCTGCAATATTCCACCGATAACATTACTTTTTGGTTTTGTTATCAAATTTTACACTGTTTCATTTTTATAACAAACTCTTAAATTGAATAAGAAAAGAATGCTATTGTTGTGGGTTTTATTAATTCAAATTTAATTTATTTATATGGCATAAAAAAAGAACATTCGATTAATTTTATATACGATATATATATCAATTCCCTTCATTTTTTCTATTACATATATCAAAACCTTGAAATTATTAAAATTACCTAATAAAAAAAATCACGGTTTTCCGTGATTTTTATGCCTCACTGAAAACCGTGAGCAAGACAAATATTAATATGTTAATCAAACGCTAAGCACTTGTTAATGTTAAGTTAAAGCCTCTATTAACATGAAACATTTAATAATTGATATCGTCTATTAAGTATCAAATAAAAACAACAAATAAAATATTTAGTTATGAAATCAGTATACAATACACCAACAGCAGCAAGAAAGTTTAGTTATTTTACAAACTTTAAAAACAGTAAAAGAATTACTTGGACAGAACAACGTAACTTTAGTTGTTGAGAACCTATATTATAATAATGGAAAAAGCCCAATAGTTACTATTGGGCTTTTTTTTATTCATAATGCTAAAATCATAGGCAATCATTAAAGCATAAACAGCTTAATTTTGCCTTATGCAATACTCTAAATATTTTGGATTAATAACCAAGGAAAATGGCAATCTAAACTTGTCAAAAAATCAGTTTCAAAGACTAATGAACATAGTTTTTATTGAAGGGGTTATTAACGGAATGAATAAAGCAAAGGAAACATACAAGGGTACTGAAAAATATTACCGATATGATACTTTGATTTTTAGGCATAGCATGAAACTTTCGGACCTCACTGGAAATTTACCACCGGAAAGTTTACTCAAAGAAATGTTTAAACTCAATTAAGTTTTCTATTCTATTTGAGTTTTATAAACTAGCAACTAATTTTAACATGTCCTTTCGTTAATTCATTTTCAATTTTTTGTGCTGTTGGTGTCATAGCCAAGCCTCCAAGTCCAGTACAACAATGTTGATGTGGCATGGCTTTTCCAACTTTGTTCATCGCTTCAACAACCTCATCAAAAGGTATGAGGTGTTTGTAATCTGCTAACGCCATATTAGCACTTGACAATGCATTACTAGCCGCCATCACATTTTTCCCTAAACAAGGTGCCTCTACCCTATTTCCTATCGGGTCGCAAATAATACCCAATGCATTTTGCAATGCAATTGATGCAGCACCTACTGCTTGATTTAAACTACCTTCTGCAAAGGTTACCAATGCAGCAGCAGCCATGCTCCCGGCAGAGCCCGTTTCTGCCATACAACCTGCCTCTTCAGCTGCAAACGTAGATCCCTTTGCGATAAACACCCCTATAATACCTGCAGCAAACAATGCTTTTACAATTTCATCATCGCTATAATTCATAACTCTAGCAGCACCAATTACTGTTCCCGGTAAGGTTCCGCAAGAACCTGCAGTAGGCGCAGCAACAATTATACCCATGCTACTCTTTACCTCCATCATAGCAGTTGTAGCCAAAATTATTTCGTTAGTCAAAGGATTTCCAAGAAGACTACCTGACTTTATTTTGTTTTGAAAACCTGGAGCTTGACTGGGTAATATTCGGTCTTCATAACTCGTCCCTTCAATTCCGATGTTAACAGCATTTTTAAAAATATCAACCAGATTAAGCATCATCTTATACAAATGCTCTTCTGAAAATCCACTTCTAGAAGCCTCATATTTTAATGCTAATTCCCATAAACTTAAATCGTGAACCTCATTATAAGCCTCCATTTCTTTACAAGTTGTAAATGGCATGTTTGCTTCTGCTCCTAAAATCGGAA
>CAJXHW010000159.1 GCA_913054565.1 uncultured Kordia sp.
TATAGTAATTCGTAATTTATTGATGTTTTCCTTTTTCCCAACCATGTTTTCCTAAATACTGGTTTCCTGATTCAATAGCACCACCCTCAATAGAGGTCCCCATAGAGTCATTCCAACGATTTAAGTAACCGAATAAAGAAATAACTCCTAACATTTCAACTATCTCTCCTTCATCCCAGTATTTGTGTAATTCTGTCTGAATTTTTTCATTCACAGCATTCGGAATAACAGAAGCTGCCAAAGAAAAATCTAAAGCTGCACGCTCAGCATCAGAAAAAGCCGGATGGGTTTTATAGTCCCAAATATTATCTAACTGTTCCTGTTCAGCACCATAACGCTCGGCAGCTCTAATGGCATGTGCCTGACAATACCTACAACCCGTAGCGTTACTAGACACCCAAGCAATCATTCGTTTTAATGCAGATGTTACACGGCCTTCATTTGCCATAACAGCTTTATTTAAATTTATAAAAGCCTTAGATATTGCTGGTCGGCGTTGCATGGTTAATACAGAATTAGGACAAAAACCTAAAGTTTCATTAAAGAAGATTGCTAATTCTTGAGTTTCTAAATCATGGTCTGCAGATAATGGAGTAACTAATGGCATTTGTGCTTTTTTTAGAGGTTATAATATTGTCTAAAATAGTATTTCTACAAGTATTTTGCAACCATATGTTCAGTATAAATTAGACATATTATGTACATTTACATTTATAGATTTTAAAAAACAATAAAATGGATAAGAATATAGTTAAAACCTATTGGAAAGGGGATATGACTTTTGATGCCACTAACCCTGGTGGTAACCTTGTTATGGATGCCTCAAAAGAGATAGGTGGTAATGATGCAGGGTTTAGACCAAAAGCAATGATGTTAGCATCTTTAGCTGGTTGTTCAGGTATTGATATAGCTATGTTTCTTAAAAAAATGCGTGTTGAGGTTGATACGTTTGATATTGTTATAGAAGCAGAATTAACAGATGAAATGCCGCGTTATTATCATAAAGTTCACTGTATTTATAATTTTTATGGTATAGATTTGAATGAAAAAAAGATTCAAAAAATAGTTGATTTATCTGTAGATAAATATTGTGGTGTGATGGAAATGTTCCGTCAGTTTGCTGAGGTAACTATTGCTATTAAATATCATAATTCATAAGTTTTGAAAACGGAAAACTACATAGCTATAAATAAAGAGTCGTGGAATAAAAGGACAGAATTTCATATAGAATCTGATTTTTATGACATGGATGCGTTTAAAGAAGGAAAAACGTCTTTAAAAACTATTGAACTTGCATTACTTGGTGACGTTAAAGGAAAACGTATTTTGCACTTGCAATGTCATTTTGGTCAAGACAGTTTATCGTTAGCAAGAATGGGAGCTAAAATTACCGGAATTGATTTATCCGATAAAGCTATTGTTGCTGCCAAAACATTAAATAAAGAACTGAATTTAGATGCGGAGTTTATAGTATCTGATGTTTACGATTTGCCAAATCATTTAAAAGGAGAATTTGATATTGTTTATACGTCTTATGGTGTGATTGGTTGGCTGCCTGATATGGATAAATGGGGAGAAATTATTTCACACTATTTAAAACCAAACGGACAATTTGTTTTTGTGGAATTTCATCCAAATGTTTGGATGTATGATGATGATTTTAAAGCCGTAACGTACAATTATTTTAAAACGGAACCAATAGTAGAAGAAGAGCAGGGTACTTATGCTGATAAAAATACTCAGGTAGAATTTAAATATGTGTGTTGGAATCATGGTTTAAGCGAGGTAATGTCTGGTTTACTATCAAATGGTATAGAAATCACTGACTTTAAAGAGTATAATTACTCACCTTATGACTGTTTTTCACACACTAAAAAAATAGAAGAGCGTAAATATCAAATAAAACCTTTTGGGGATAAAATGCCATTATGTTATTCTATTGTTGCTCATAAAAAGAATTAACCATTCGTATGCGTTGGACAATAAAACCATTACCGGAATCACAAAAAATAGAACATTTACAAGATGTTTTAGGGGTCAATAGTATTATAGCAACAATACTTGTACAACGCGGTATTGAAACCTATGAACAAGCAAAAGCATTTTTCAGACCTTCCTTAAAGCAATTACACGATCCGTTTTTAATGAAAGACATGCCAGAAGCTGTAGCACGAATTGAAAGTGCCATTGCTAAAGGTGAAAACATTATGGTGTTTGGTGATTATGATGTTGATGGTACAACAGCAGTATCTTTGGTGGCCTCTTATTTAAAAACGTATTACCCGAATATAGCCACATATATTCCAGATCGTTATGCTGAAGGTTATGGTATATCATACATGGGAATTGATTATGCTTCCGATAATAATATCAGCTTAATTATAGCTTTAGACTGCGGTATAAAAGCAGTAGAAAAAGTAAGATATGCTAAAAACAAAGGCATTGATTTTATTATTTGTGATCATCACAGACCAGGTAAAAAATTACCTGATGCCGTGGCAGTTTTAGATCCTAAACGTTACGATTGTAATTACCCTTATGATGAATTGAGTGGTTGCGGTGTAGGATTTAAACTTATACAAGCCTTAGGAAAAAACAGAAATCAATCTATAGATGATTTTATATCGTATTTAGATTTGGTGGCCATAAGTATTGCTGCAGACATTGTTCCTATAACTGGTGAAAACAGAATATTGGCTTTTTATGGCTTACAAGTTATTAACACCAATCCAAGGCCAGGTGTAAAAGCATTCACTAAGAATACTAAAAAGAAAGAATTATCTATCACAGATGTGGTGTTTCAAATAGCGCCAAAAATTAATGCTGCGGGGCGAATTAAACATGGGAATCATGCGGTAAGTTTATTATCAGAATTAGAGTATACAACCGCAGTTCAATTTGCGTCTGAAATAGATGCTTATAATACTGAACGTAAGGAATTAGATAAACAAATTACTAAAGAGGCCTTACATCAAATAAAAGTTAATCAAGAAGAAAAACGCTTTACGTCTGTTGTTTATAATGCGAATTGGCATAAAGGTGTAATTGGCATTGTAGCGTCTCGATTAATTGAAGAACATTACCGCCCAACATTAGTTTTTACAAAAAGTGGCGATAAATTAGCAGCATCTGCACGTTCTGTAAAAGGATTTGATGTGTATAATGCTTTGGAACAATGTTCTGAGTTTATTGAACAGTTTGGCGGACATAAATATGCTGCTGGTTTAACATTATTGCCAGAAAACTATGAGCAGTTTAAAGCTAAGTTTGAAGAGGTTGTGAAATCTACAATAGATGAGCGGTTATTAACACCAGAAATTACGGTAGATTTAAAAATTGATTTAGAAGATATTAATAGCAAACTGATGCGGTTGTTAAAGCAAATTGGTCCGTTTGGCCCACAAAATATGCACCCGGTGTTTATGAGTGAAAACTTGCAAGATACAGGTTATGGAAAATGTGTTGGTGAAGACGACAAACACTTGCGTTTTACGGCTAAACATGCAAATTCAAATTCTATAGTTGGTATTGGTTTTGGTTTGGGTGATAAATTGAGCAGTATTACTAATAAAAAACCATTTAGCACCGCTTACGTTTTGGATGAAAACGAATGGCAAGGGAATGTGAGTTTGCAGTTGATGGTTAAGGATATTAAATAAGTAGTTTATTTAAACACTTTCAATTTTAAAACCTCACCATCAAATTTTCCGTAGGTGTAGTAATTAATCCAATCTCCAAGGTTAATATATTGTGAGTTTTCAGCAATGTCTATTGTCATAGGCAAATGACGATGTCCAAACACAAAATAATCGTAGTGTTTTTGGCTTTGTTTTAATTTACAATATTGCACTAACCATTCATCATCTTCTCCTAAAAAGGTAACGTCATCATCGCCAGAAATCAATTTGTTTTTAACAGATAAATATTGTGCTAGTTTCACTCCTAAATCAGGATGTAGCCATCGGAAAAACCATTTGGAAACAGGATTGGTAAACACTTTTTTCATGCGTTTGTAGCCTTTATCTCCAGGTCCTAATCCGTCACCATGACCAATTAAGAAGGTTTTATTGTTAATTAGAAATTCTTGCGGTTTATGAAAAACAGGAATATTTAATTCTTTTTCAAAATAATCATTCATCCAAAGATCATGATTTCCTACAAAAAAGTAAATTGGTATTCCACTATCCCTAATTTCTGCAAGCTTCCCTAACGTACGTACAAAGCCTTTTGGAACTACAGTTTTATATTCAAACCAAAAGTCAAACAAGTCGCCTAACAGGAAAATAGCTGCTGCGTCTTGTTTTATTTCATCTAACCATGCTATAAATTTTAGTTCTCGAGGTTTACTAGCTTCAAAATCTGGCGCACCTAAATGGTTGTCTGATGAAAAATAGACTTTCTTGTCGTTTGGGATATGTAATTGGAAATTAGACATTATCACTCGCGTACCACTCTGCAAAAGAGGTTTCTGTTTCAGATAGTTTTAAGGAATGTAATTGGATGTTTTCCGGCAGACGATTTTTAATTTTTTTGGCAAAATCAATCACCATATTTTCACTAGTTGGCTGATAGTCTACCAAAATCACACTGTGTCCACGGTCTTGCAATTCTTTAGCCAAATCAAGATGTGGTGTGTTTTTATTAAATACAGTGGCGTGATCAAAACTGTCTACTATTTCTTCTTTTACAACTTTTTTTAAATCACCAAAATCAATGACCATTCCAAGTTTTACTTCACCTGGTGTTGTAATTGGTTTTCCTATTACGGTAACTGAAAGTTTATAACTATGACCGTGTACATTTTTACATTTACCATCATAACCATAAAGAGCATGACCTGTTTCAAAAGTGAATAGTTTTGTAATACGTATGTTACTCATAAAAGAAATTTGTACTACAAAACTACACAATTTTAAGTTGTAATGATAGCATTTAAAACGTTGAGAAGTTGAAACGTTAATTTTAGAAGATTACGTCAGTAGTTTCGTTTCAATTTTATCATATTTGTTTTATTGAAACTACATAAATATGATTAATAGATTATTAAGCTTTTTTTTTATTTTATTTTTTAC
>CAJXHW010000160.1 GCA_913054565.1 uncultured Kordia sp.
GATTTCTGATGGTAATCAAACCTTTGGGCAAGACTATGTCTTATCATCATTAACCTATAAACAGCCTATATATCCTGTTGTAATTGGCGATACTTTGTTGAAGAAAGATTTAAAAATAACTAACATTCAATTAAACAAATACACAACTTTAAAGAATGAATTCCCTGTAGAAATAGCCATTGGCTACACTGGTAAAAAAACTATAAAAAAGGACTTAGTTGTTTTTAAAAATAATACAAAAGTATATTCAAAAACACTATCATTTTCTAAAAATAACACAACTCAAGTTATACAGTTTAATTTACCAGCATTGAAAATTGGTAAACAACAGTATAAAGCCACTATAGCTACAATTTCTAATGAAGAAAACACTGTAAATAATAGTCGAAATTTTTCAGTAGATGTTATTGATGAACGTACAAATGTGTTATTAGTGTCAGATATATCACACCCAGATATTGGAGCTTATAAAAAAGCTATTGAAACACATCAGCAACGTAAAGTGACAATAGTAAAACCTTCTGACGTTATTGATATAGAGAACTATCAAATGGTGATTTTATTTCAGCCAACAGATCTATTTAAAACAGTTTTTAAACAGTTAGAATTAACAAGGAAAAATCATCTTGTTATAACAGGGGTACATACAGATTGGGGGTTTTTAAATAGTCAAAAAGAACATTATAAAAGAAACTTCGTCAATGAATTACAAGAGATAACTGGAATGTTAAATTTAGAGTTTAACTTGTTTCAGCAAAACGCAATAAATGTTAATTCTTTTCCACCTTTACATGATGTTTACGGGGCTGTTGAGCTTCAAACTATAGCAAACACATTGTTGTATCAAAAGATTAATGGTGTTGAAACTACAGAACCAATCTTAACATTTTTTGAAGAAGGAAATAGGCGAGAAGCATTATTTGTAGGAGAAGGTATTTGGAAATGGCGTGCGCAGAGTTATTTAAACACGCAATCATTTGAAGTTTTTGATGATTTTATAGGAAAGACTATTCAATACTTAGCATCGAATACTAAAAAAGTGAGGTTAACAGTTGATGTGGCGGATGAATTTTTATTAGGAGAAGCCGAAATAAATGCACAGTATTTTGATAAAAACTATGTAACAGATCCAAATGCTACGCTATCATGTCGTTTAACAAATGATAAAACAAATACAGTTTATAATTACAATTTTTTGTTTAGCAGTACCAATTACAAACTTGATTTAGGTAAGTTGCCAGCTGGAAGATATAGTTATAGCGTTACTGTAGAAAATGAAAAATTAAATAAAAAAGGACAATTTTTAATAAACAGTTTTGATATAGAAGCGCAATTTATCAACCCAGATGTAACAAAACTATCATTATTGGCTACTAATAGTCAAAACAAGTTATATACAATTACAGAAAGTGATCAGCTGATTTCCAGTTTAATGACTGATCAATTATTTAAGCCAATTCAAAAAGAACAAATTAGTCAATTACCACTAATTAATTGGAAATATCTACTAGCCGTATTGTTAGTATTGCTTACTTTAGAGTGGTTGTTAAGAAAATACAATGGATTATTATAAATTTAAAATAGATAGATGGATAAATTACCAAAATTAGGATTACCAATAATTTTTTTAGCAGTTGTAGGTGTTATTTTATTACTTAAAACTGCAGTTACAATTGATGGTGGAGAAGCAGGAGTAATGTTTAAACGTTTTTCTGGGGGTATAGATACTCAACAGACTTATTCTGAAGGGTTTCATATAGTTGCTCCGTGGAATGATATGATTATTTATAAGGTACGTCAGCAATCGTTATCAGATAAAATGAGTGTTTTGTCTGTTAATGGATTGGAGGTAGATATTGATGGTACAGTATGGTTTCAACCTATAAAGAATAAGTTGGGATATCTGCATCAAGAAAAAGGAAAAGACTATGTGCAAAGTATCTTAGGTCCAGCTATTAGCGCTGCAGCAAGAAGTGTAGTTGGACGCTATACGCCAGAGCAATTGTATTCTAGTAAACGAGATGTTATTCAAAAAGAAATTCTAGAAGAAGTTCGTAAAGAGGTTAAAGATCAATACATTCAAGTTAATAAAGTTCTTGTTCAGGATGTGTCTCTACCACCAAAAATAAAGGATGCTATTGAGCGTAAATTAAAGCAAGAACAAGAATCATTAGAATATAAATTTAGACTAGAAAAAGCTTTAAAAGAAGCAGAAAGACAACGTATTGATGCTGAAGGTAAAGCTGCTGCAAATAAAATATTAAGTGCATCTATTACAGATAAAGTTTTACAAGAAAAAGGAATTGAAGCAACACTAAAATTATCAGAATCACCAAATAGTAAAGTGATTGTAATTGGTGGAGGTAAAAGTGGAATGCCAATTATTTTAGGAAATCAGTAATTTTCATGCTTACTTTTAAAACAAAGGCTATCATTAATGATAGCCTTTGTTTATGATAAGAATTTTGATTTTAGCTCTGGAGTTGGAATTCTACATTCTTGTTGTTTGCCATACCATTTGTATCGGTTTTTAGCAACAATATCATAGATGTAATCTCTTATTACAGTTGGGATAATATTAAATATAGAGATTAATTTCCATGCCCCAGAAAACCGACTCATTATTTTTATAGCTGCAGTTGATTTTATATAATACGCTTCATCTGGTATAAAGAGTATAATGGAGTCTAAGGTCTTTGAAGTGATTCCTAAATAGTTTTGAAGCTCTTTTCCTAAATCAGATTGTAACGCTAAAAACCGAAACTCATCATCCACATCTTTATCAATAACATAGTTTATTGATGAATTACAAAGATTGCATACACCATCAAATAGGATTATTTTTTTTTGTTTCGGAAATTTGTTTACCATTATTTCATACGTTGTACGAGCTCTAACTGCTCTAGTTTACACTCTGAAGTAAAGAAACCATAATTTACAAAGGCTTTTTTCTTTTCAATTTTTTCTAAATCACCAACTGCTTTTCCATCAATTAAACGAACTCTATCGCCAACTTTTAATAGATGCTTTAACTTTGGGGGCTGTAATGCTGCTTTTTTCTTCTCTTCATTTTTTTTCACACGAATGACAGCTACTTTTTCCTCAACTTCTTTTTTAACAACAGCTGCTTTTTTCTTTTTTACAACTTTTTCTTTTTTAGTGAGTTTAATGCGTTTTGAGTTTTCAACTTCAATAAGTTTTAAAAATTCAGCTATAAGTTGTTTTTTTTGTCGGTTATTAAAATAATTTTCAGCTAATTTATCTATTCGTTCACCAATTGAGATTATTTTCTGATTAGAGTCATACAATTGTTGGTAGCTTTCAAGTTTTTCTTGAATCCGCGCATTTGTTTTTTCAAGTTTTTCAGTTTCCAATCGTTTTTTAGTTTCTTCACTAGATAAGGTTTTAGTTGTCTTTTCTAATTTAGAACGTTCTTTTTGAAGCTTAGCAATGGTTTTGTCAAAACGTACTTTTCCTCGCTCTACTTTCTTTTGAGCTTTATTAATTAAGCTGTATGGAATTCCGTTTTTTTGAGCTACTTCAAAAGTAAATGAGCTTCCTGGTTGTCCTAACGCTAATTGATAAGTAGGTTCTAATGTTCTGTTATCAAACATCATGTTTGCGTTTGTCATTTCAGGAAGTTCATCAGCTAATATTTTTAAATTAGCATAATGGGTAGTAATAACCCCAAACGCTTCACGTTCATAAAATACTTCTAGAAAGGATTCTGCTAAAGCACCTCCTAATTCAGGGTCAGAACCAGTCCCAAATTCATCGATTAAAAAAAGTGTTTTATCATTACACTTTTTTAAGAAACGATTCATGTTTTTTAATCTGTAGCTATATGTAGATAAATGATTTTCTATAGATTGGTTGTCACCGATATCTGTTAGAATTCTATCAAACAAGCACATTTTACTACGTTCATGTACAGGGATTAGTATTCCGGATTGTAGCATTACTTGTAATAGACCAATAGTTTTTAGTGTAATGCTTTTTCCTCCAGCATTTGGCCCAGAAATAACAATAATTCGGTTGTTAACATCTAGCTCAATTGTTTGAGAAAATGTTTTAGTACCTTTTGTTTTATTGGTTAAATAGAGTAGAGGGTGGTATGCATCTCTAATGTACAATTCTCTTTTAGCAACAATTTCAGGTAAAATAGCATTGAGCTCCTTGGCGTAATTTGCCTTTGCTGCTATGGTATCTGCTAAGGTTAAGTACTCTTGATAATGTTCTAATAAAGGTTGATAGTCACGAATAAAAGCTGTTAAATTTTTAAGTATTTTTACAACTTCTTCGCGCTCTTTATATTGTAAATCTTGTAATTCACGTGTTAATTGTAGAGTGCCTTGAGGTTCAATATACGCAATACTTCCTGTTTTTGAGTTACCTAATAACGACCCTTTTACTTTTTTTCGGTGCATAGCAGTAACAGCTAATACACGTCTGTTGTCAATTACAGTTTCTTTTATATCATCTAAAAAGCCTAAATTATTAAAATGAGATAACGCAGCTACAAAGCTCTGGTTAATGCGTCCTTGTATACTTTTAAGTTGACGTCTTATAATCCCCAATTCCATTGAAGCATCATCTTTTATTTCTCCGAAACGGTTAATAACGGCATTAATGGCTTCAGGTATGACTTTGGTGTATGTTATTTGTGAGGATTCTGCATAATTTACAGGGTAATATTCAGAAAACTTTTCAAAAAATTTAATAAGATCATTAGAAGCTTCTGCAATAGTTTTTATTTTTCTAAAGCTTTCTATTTCTAAAAAGTAATTTTCAATAGATAACCGTTTAATTTCTTCAGATATTGATTCAAAATAATGACTAGGTATCACATTTTCATTTTCAAAGGAAGCTAGATATTCATTGGTTTGAGCTAATGATTTTTTTAAATCATTTTCATTGGTAAATGGGCAAATTTGACTAATAGCAATTTTACCCAATTCTGTAGTTGCGTATGCTTCAATTTGAGTTAAAACTGTTTGGAACTCTAAATCTTGTAATGTTTTTGTAGTGATAGAAATCATCCAGTAAAATTAGTGTACAAAAAT
>CAJXHW010000161.1 GCA_913054565.1 uncultured Kordia sp.
TTTATTGACATAAACACTTTTGGTATTCGTATGCGACATGAGTTTTTTGATAAGGCACTTACTAAAAAATCAACTGTAGAATATGTTCTGGAACATTTAGCTGATGCCAATTTTGACCCAGAATTTTACAGACTGTATGAAAAAAATATCATTGCAAAATTCAATACGCAAACCAATGCTACCATTCAATTAAAAAAGAAAGGCTGGAAACGAATTTTCTCTAAAGCATAACACAACATGAAACACATTCAAAATACAGGTCTCGGATTGTTTCTCTTTGGATTAACACTTTTTATCTCACTTATTTTTTTAGGCAATTATGAGCTAACTACCATTCAATTTAAACAGCTCATAAAAAACAAAAACATTAAAAGTGAGTTGTTTATTTCTGAAATGCGAACTCATGTTCTTGATAAAGAATTTACTAACCCATTTAATTTTTCTTCAGAAATAAGACGCGCATTAACTACCGCAAATTCATTTCATAATAAACACAAAGAATACGGAAAAAAAATATGGAGTAAACCACACATGATGGCTTATGATGTTGCTAAAGTATCTGGAAAAGGTGTTATAAAAGAGAATAAAAGTTTATTTTGGTGGTTAACCTTTGGCTTAGGTATTATTGGAGCTTTACTTTATATTATCCCAAATATTGTCACACTTGGTCCTAAAGGCATCAAAAACAACGGTGTTTTTTTTAACAAAGCTACTAACCGAGGTTGGATTGGTTGGTTTGTATTTATTTTCTTAGTTAGCTTCTATTTACTGCTTTACTTTACACCAGAATACATTGTAAACTGGACTTATATTGTAGACCCAATAAGTAAAACTTTGAATGGAAATTTAGCTGGCCAATGGTTTTTATACGGATTTTTATACTGTGTTGTAATGCTTGTAATGGCTATTAGAATGTATATCAAATACCGCCATAATAAGTATCAAATTTTACGCACCACCTCTGTTCTGTTTTTTCAAATAGTTTTTGCTTTCCTAATACCAGAAATTATGGCGCGGTTTCAATTACCTTGGTATGATTTTAAAAATGCTTTCCCATTAGATTATGATTTTTTCTTTTCGTGGAATTTAAAAGAGTTAACTAATAGTGGAGGAATCGGCTTATTTATTTTAGTATGGGGAATTACACTAACACTACTCATTGTTCCTATATTCACCTATTTTTATGGGAAAAGATGGTACTGCTCATGGATATGTGGCTGTGGTGGTTTAGCTGAAACCCTAGGAGATCCATATAGACAATTATCTGATAAATCATTAAAAGCTTGGAAACTGGAACGATGGACTGTACACGGTGTTTTAGTTTTTGCTTTAGTAATGACAAGTGTTACCTTATACACGTTTTTCACTAACACCTATAGTGTGTTAGGCGTAAAAACTACTACAATTCAGGATATCTATGGGTTTTTAATAGGTGCTATATTTGCTGGAGTTATTGGAACTGGATTTTACCCAATTTTCGGAAATAGGGTTTGGTGCAGGTTTGGGTGCCCATTGGCTGCTTATATGGGATTGATCCAACGTTTTAAATCACGTTTTAGAATTACCACAAACGGTGGTCAATGTATTTCTTGCGGAAACTGCTCTACTTATTGTGAACAAGGAATAGATGTAAGAGCTTATGCTCAAAAAGGCGAAAATATTATTCGTGCAAGTTGTGTGGGCTGTGGCGTTTGTGCGGCTGTTTGTCCGCGTGGAGTACTAAAATTAGAAAACGGCCCTGAAGACGGGAGGATTAACCCAACTGACATCCTATTGGGCAATGATGTAGATTTAATGTCGTTATTAAACAAATAAACTTATGCGTAAAACTTTAATATATATAATCATTATTACAATTGGGTTTACATCTTGTAGACCGAGCTATATGCGTTGCCCAAAAAACAGAAGATGCGATACAACACCAATAATTAATAAAAATACAATAATGGCACCCCACCTACATTCTTCTACAAAAGAACAGCTCTGTTCAAATTTTTAATACTTTTACGAAAAATTCAATGTAATGCCATTAATTAAGGTCATCATTCCTGCTTATAATGAGGAGCATTCAATAGCTAAAGTTATTGCAGAAGTACCTTCAATTGTATCAGAAATTATTGTTGTCAATAACAATTCTACAGATAATACTCAAAAAGTTGCTAAAGCAGCAGGCGCTACAGTACTCACCGAAACTAATAAAGGCTATGGTTATGCATGCTTAAAAGGGTTACAGTACATTGCTTTACAACCTATAAAACCAGATATTGTTGTGTTTCTTGATGGTGATTATAGTGATTATCCAAGTGAATTAACAAAACTAATAACGCCAATACTAGAAAATGGTGTAGACCTTGTTATTGGCGCTAGAGTACCAGAACTTAGAGAAAAAGATGCTGTTACACCCCAACAAATTTTCGGAAATTGGTTGGCCTGTGCGTTAATGAAACTGTTTTTTAAAGCTAAATATACCGATTTAGGTCCGTTTAGAGCTATTAAATATAACAAACTCTTAGCACTAAACATGACCGACAAAACCTATGGTTGGACCGTAGAAATGCAACTTAAAGCTTTAAAACAGAAGTTATCATATACTGAAATACCAGTTCACTACAAAAAAAGAATTGGCGTTTCAAAGGTGTCAGGTACAATAAAAGGTGCTATATTTGCTGGCGTTAAAATTTTAACCTGGATTTTTAAATATAGCCTCAAATAACAGTGGATAAAGTAATACTATACGGATCATATGTCATTATGACGATATACTCTATATCGTTAATCATTATACTTTTTTACGCCTTAGCGCAGCTGAACTTGCTAGTTAACTACCTAAAAGCTCAGAAAAAAAAGGATGATGGCCCTAAATTTGATTTAAACAATCCGGATGAAGTACCGTATGTAACTATTCAATTACCACTATATAATGAACTTTATGTTGTTGAACGTTTATTAAACAACATTGCAGAGATTGACTACCCAAAAGAAAAGTTAGAAATTCAGGTTTTAGATGATTCCACAGATGAATCTGTGGCAACAAATGCAGAACATATAAAAAACCTACAAGATAAAGGGTTAGATATTACACATATTAGAAGGGTAAATAGAGAAGGTTTTAAGGCAGGTGCTTTAAAAGAAGGTTTAAAAATAGCTAAAGGTGAATTTATAGCCATTTTTGACGCTGATTTTTTACCTCAAAAAGATTGGTTAAAATTAACTGTTCCACATTTTAAAGATGAGAAAATTGGTGTGGTGCAAACACGCTGGGGACATATCAATAGAAATTACTCTATATTAACTAAAATACAAGCGTTTGCTTTAGACGCTCACTTTACTTTAGAACAAGTAGGTAGAAATAGTAAAGGGCATTTTATAAACTTTAACGGTACAGCAGGTTTGTGGCGTAAAGAATGTATTTATGACGCTGGAAACTGGGAAGGCGACACTTTAACGGAAGACCTAGATTTAAGTTATAGAGCACAATTAAAAAACTGGGGATTTAAATACTTAGTTGATGTTGAAACTCCTGCAGAACTACCTGTTGTTATTAGCGCTGCACGCTCACAACAATTTAGATGGAACAAAGGAGGAGCAGAGAACTTTCAAAAAATGTTTAAACGTGTTGTGAACTCAAAAGATTTATCATTTAAAACCAAGTTTCATGGTGTAATGCATTTACTTAACAGCACCATGTTTTTAAATGTATTTATAGTTGCTATTTTAAGTATTCCGATGCTTTACATTAAAAACTACTTTGGCCATTTTAGATCATACTTTATTGTTATGAGTTTCTTTGTAACAAGTACACTTATATTCTTTATCTGTTATTGGTTTATGTACAGAAACCTCAACGGTAAAGGATTTAAAAATTTCTTTAGTTATATTGGACATTTCTTTGCTTTTTTCTCTATTGCAATGGGTTTTTCTTTACATAACTCGTTAGCAGTTTTAGAAGGTCACAGAGGTAAAAAAAGTGAATTTGTACGTACTCCTAAATTTAATATTAGCACATTAAAGGATTCTTGGAAAGACAACAAGTATTTGAGTAAAAACATTTCTAAAAATACAATTATAGAAGGTATTTTACTATTGTACTTTATCTTTGGACTTGCAAGTTCATACTTAGTAACAGTAATTGGTGGCGCGAAAGAAGTGGATTTCGGGTTAGTTCCGTTTCACTTAATGTTGGTTTCTGGTTTTGGCTTTGTGTTTTTTAAATCGCTTACTTCAAAGGCCTAGTTACTGGTTTAAATTATTTAAAACTGTAAATTTGAGTAAGTTACATTCAAATCTATATGTTTAAACGTATTCAAATAAGTCCTCAACTATACGGAGTAATTGGAATAATAATATCATGCTTTGGTTATTATTATTTTAGCTATGAATTGGTTAGAGCAGATTTTAATAACTTATTACTTTTCTATACAGCACTATTTTCACTATTTCTTTTTATTCATAAATTAGATTTAGATTGGAAGTTATTAATCATCTCATCTATTCTATTTAGAGTTATATTTATAATTGCAACACCAAGTTTATCTCAGGACTTTTATCGATTTATTTGGGATGGAAGACTCTTAATAAATGGGTTTAACCCATATTTATATTTACCAGAATTACACCTATCTCCAAATTACACTCTTCCAAATCAGGCTACTGAATTAGTCACGGGAATGGGCGAACTAAATGCAAGTCATTACAGTAATTACCCGCCATTAAATCAATTCTGTTTTGTGATAGCTGCAATAGTTGCTAACAAAAGTATTTTAGGGAGCATTGTAACAATGAGGGTATTAATTATACTTGCTGATATTGGTGTATTATATTTTGGAACTAAACTCTTAAAAGCACTACATTTAAATCCAAAAACAATCTTTATTTACCTTCTAAACCCGCTAATTATTATTGAATTAACAGGTAACTTACATTTTGAAGGGGTGATGATCTTTTTCTTAATAGGGAGCTTGTATTTTTTACATCTGAGTAAATGGAAACTATCTAGTGTATTATTAGCTAGCTCAATTAGCTTAAAACTAATGCCCTTATTATTTC
>CAJXHW010000162.1 GCA_913054565.1 uncultured Kordia sp.
AAAATTGGTTTTACAAGAGCGCATGCAAGCGTACTATAAAACCAAATTGGACGCCATGGAAGGTAAGAAAGAAGGAGCTAAAGAGGCTAGAAAAAATATTTTACCAGATTTTTATGTGAATTCAAATTTCTTCGAATCAATTTTTGGAGGAAACACTATTGAAGTGATACCTCAAGGTTATGTGTCTATGGATATCGGGTTTTTGTATTCAAAGCAAGATAACCCTGTATTGTCGCCACAAAATAAGTCTAATTTCACCTTTGATTTTGATCAGCAAATTAGTTTAAGTTTATTAGGAAAAGTAGGTAAGCGTCTGCAGGTTACAGCAAACTATGATACAGAGTCAGTATTTGATTTTCAAAACCAAATTAAATTAGAATATACACCAACTGAAGATGATATTATTAGAAAGATTGAAGTTGGTAATGTAAGTATGCCTTTAAATAGTAGTTTAATTACTGGAGCTCAAAGTTTATTTGGGGTAAAAACAGAATTACAGTTTGGGAAAACAACAGTTACTGCTGTTTATTCAGAGCAAAAATCACAACGAAAAAGCGTGACTGCCCAAGGAGGAGGAACGCTTGAAGAGTTTGAGTTGTTTGCTTTAGATTATGATGATAGTAGGCACTTTTTCTTAGCGCAATATTTTAGAGATAATTATGAAAATGCATTGATAAACTACCCGTTTATCAATTCTAATATTCAAATTACTCGCTTAGAGGCTTGGTTAACAAACAGAAATAATACCACTAATAATGTTAGAAATATTGTAGCGATACAAGATTTAGGGGAATCTAACCCTAATGCTATTGGTGAGCCAACATTACCAGTTACAGCATGTCCAAATGCTTATCCTGACAACAGTAATAATGGATTTAATCCTGAAACCATTGGATCGTCTTCTATTCTGACATCTGCTATAAGAGATATTGCAAGTGTGCAAACTGGTTTTGGTACTTTTGCAACAACAGTAAAAGAAGGGATACATTATTCAAAATTAGAAAACGCAAGAAAATTAGTAGAAAATTCAGAGTATAATTACAATTCTCAATTAGGATATATCTCCTTAAACCAACGTTTAACAAATGATGAAGTTTTAGCGGTTGCCTTTCAATTTACAGTTGGAGGTCAAGTATATCAAGTTGGTGAATTTGCTACAGATGGTGTTGATGCAACTACTGTTGATGCTGATTCTGGAGCAATAACAAATCAGAACTTGGTGTTAAAAATGTTAAAGAGTAATTTAACAAACGTAGAGCAACCAGTCTGGGATCTGATGATGAAAAATGTATATGCCTTGGGAGCGTATCAATTAAGTCAGGAGTCGTTTAAATTAGATATTTTATATACAGACCCATCGCCAGTCAATTATATTAGTGAAGTGGCAGGAACGCCATTGCCTACAGATGTTGAACAAACAACCTTACTTCAGGTATTTGATTTAGATAAGTTAAATGCTAATAATGACCCACAACAAGGAGGGGATGGTTTTTTTGATTTTTTTCCAGGAATAACTGTAAACACACAAAACGGAAGTGTTTTCTTTACAAAGGTAGAGCCGTTTGGAGAATATTTGTATGATAAACTAGGAGGTGGTGGTAACTACGATTTGCCAGCAACCTATGATGATAATCAAGCAAAATACGTTTATAGAAGCTTGTACACATCAACAAAAACAGCTGCAATGGAGGATGCAGATAAAAATAAATTTCAATTAAAAGGACGCTACAAGTCTACCGGAGGTAATGGAATTTCAATAGGCGCTTTTAATGTGCCTAGAGGTTCAGTAACTGTTACAGCAGGAGGGCGCCTTTTAGTTGAAGGGATAGATTACACGGTTGATTATTCATTAGGTAGAGTGCAAATTTTAGACGAAGCATTAACGGCATCTAACACACCAATAGATATATCTGTAGAAAACAATGCGGCTTTTGGTCAGCAATCAAAGCGTTTTGCGGGGTTAAATATTGAGCATAAGTTTAATGAAAACTTTCAAATTGGTGGAACATTTTTAAATTTAAAAGAACGTCCATTAACCCAAAAAGCGTCATTAGGTTATGAACCTATAAATAATACGATTGTAGGATTTAACGGGAATTATTCAACGGAAGTGCCTTTTTTAACGCGTTTAGCTAATAAGTTGCCAAATATTGATACCGATATGCCTTCAAATATATCTGTGCGTGGAGAGTTCGCATATCTCTTACCAGGATCTCCAAAACGAACAGAATTGAATGGTGAGGCTACAACTTATGTTGATGATTTTGAAGGCTCGCAAACAGCTATTGATGTTAGGTCACCGTTATCATGGAAATTAGCGGCTATACCTAGAGGGTATGGTCAAAGCACTGATGTAAATACTCAAATATTTGACAATGCAATTGAAGAAGGTTTTAATAGAGCCAAGTTAGCTTGGTACGGAATTGATCCTATTTTTTATGGAAGCAATAAGCCATCAGGAATTTCAGATGATGATATTTCAACATTAGAAACAAGACGTGTTTTTATTACAGAAGTTATAAACCAAGATATAGCTACGGGACAAACTACCGTTTTAGGGACATTAGATTTAGCATATTACCCTGATGTGAAAGGGCCATATAATGCTCAGAGCCAATCTGGCTTTCAGGGGGTTAATCCAGATGAGAAATGGGCTGGGATTACCCGCCAACTAACAACAACAGATTTTGAGCGTTCAAATGTTGAATTTATGGAGTTTTGGATTCAAGATCCATATTATGATAATGGACCATTACCATCAACAGGAGGAACTTTAAAAATTAACTTAGGGAGTATTTCTGAAGATGTTTTAAAAGATGGTAGGAAACTCTATGAAAACGGATTGCCAGATAACGGATCTACAGCTGCTAATGAAGTTAATACATCAATTTGGGGAAATACACCAATAAACCAAGCACTAGTCTATGCCTTTGATACACAAGGTCAAGAACGTATTAATCAAGATGTAGGGTTAGACGGTTTGAATGATACAGATGAGGCATCCAAATATGCAGACCCCGTAAACCCTAATGATCCTGCTGGAGATAATTACACGTATTATTTAAACACCACAGGGTCTATTTTAGAACGGTATTATAATTATAACGGAACACAAGGTAATTCGCCAGTAGATGTTACGGATACCAATAGAGGGTCTACTACATTGCCGGATGTGGAAGATTTGAATCGAGATAATACAATGAATACTATTGATAGTTATTATCAATATGATGTTGATATAACTCCTGGTTTAACTCAGGGAGACCCGTTTGTAAGAGATACAAAAACAAAAACAGTCACATTGCCAAACGGAACGTCAAAAGAAGTGAGATGGATTCAGTTTAGGGTGCCTTTAAGAGGGTCACATGCTCAGGCAATAAATGGTATAAATGATTTTAGATCAATACGTTTCATGCGTATGTTTTTAACAGGCTTTTCTGAAGATGTTGTACTGCGTTTCGGAACATTAGATTTGGTTAGAGGAGATTGGAGAACATATACTCAAACCTTAGATGGTGATACTGATAACTCTACAGATGCTACTGATTTTGAGTCTGGAGCTGTAAATAACCAACAAAACTCAGGCTATGTGCTACCTCCAGGAATAGAGCTTGAAGAATTGTATAATAATAATTCAGTATTACGTCAAAATGAACAATCGTTATTATTACGGGTTAAAGATTTAGAAGTTAAGGATTCACGAGCGGTTTACAAAGGGATTAATATAGACATGTTGCAGTTTAAAAAAATGCGAATGTTTATGCATGCCGAAGAATATGATGCAGGTACTTTTGTTGCAGATAGGGAATTGTCTTCTTTTATACGCATGGGGACAGATTTAGTGCAGAACTATTATCAAATAGAAATGCCATTAGTGCTATCTACAGGGTCTTCACCAAGAGATGTGTGGCCAGAAGAGAATGAATTAGATATAGAATTATCAATACTTAAAAGAATAAAAGCTGCAAGTTTAGCAACAGGAACGATAACAGATGTTAAATACTATGATGTAGATGCTGATGGTAATTTTGTAGAGTATACAGCTGTTGATCTTGATGGTCTGCCAACTACAGAAATTGGTACGTCTACAAAGTATAGAATAGCTATAAAAGGAAATCCGAGTTTAGGGAATATCAGAAATTTAATGCTCGGTGTGAAGAACAATACAAATCCTACGGCTTTAAATAACGTGTCTGGAGAGGTGTGGTTTAATGAATTGCGTTTGTCTGATATGGATAATAAAGGTGGGTGGGCTGCATTATTAAGCGCTGACGCAAATATAGCAGACTTTGCTAATGTTTCAGCTTCTGGTAGACGTAGCACAATTGGCTTTGGTAGTTTAGAGCAAGGGCCAAACGAGCGTAGTAGAGATGATGTAAAGCAATATGATGTTGTAACTAATTTGAATATAGGGCAGTTATTACCGAAAAAATGGGGGATAAAAATTCCGTTTAATTATGGAGTTGGAGAGGAAGTGATTACACCTAAATACGATCCGTTATATCAAGATTTAGAATTGGAGACTATTATTGAAGAAGATCCTGGTAATGAGGATTTTTATAGAAATAGAGCAGAAGATTATACTAAACGTAAAAGTATTAATTTTATAGGTGTAAGAAAGGAACGAACAGGAGAAGCTAAACCAAGGTTTTACGATGTAGAAAATTTTACAGCATCATACTCATATAATCAGGTAAACCATCGCGATTTTGAAGTAGAAAATTATTTTGAACAAAATGTTCGAGCAGGCTTAACCTATGGTCACGGATTTCAACAAAAATCATTTGAACCACTAAAAACAGCAAAGTTTACTAATAAGAGTAAGTATTATAAAATATTAAAAGATGTCAATTTTAATTTCTTGCCCTCAAATATTTCATTTAATACAAACTTTACAAGACTGTATAACAAACAGAGGTTTAGAGATGTTGATTTGGTTGTGGGTAGTATACCGTTACCAGATTTTTACAAGCGTAATTTTATAGATCTGAAGAGCACACGTCTGAACTC
>CAJXHW010000163.1 GCA_913054565.1 uncultured Kordia sp.
TAAATTATAGTGGTAACACTAATAGATAAGAAGTTATAAAAACCGATTATCTGCTCTTTTTGTGATGTTTTCTTTTTCTTGAGGAAACGTGGTGTTGCATATGTTTCCATTTTGTAAATTGTTCATCGGATAAAATTGATTTCATCTTGTTTTTAAACGCTATTTTTCTATCTAAGCGAGAATTCATTCTGTTGAATTTTTCTTCTGGAGATAATTCTTGTTTTAGAACACCATTATTTTTATTTATGATTATCTGTTTCTCTTTACGAGCTTTAACCATATTTAATTGTAAGGTGTAAATTTTACTTTGTTGACTCTTTGAAAGATCTAAATCCATAGTCATTTTTTTTGTTTTTAACGTGGCTATTTGTTCAGAGGATAAGTCTTCTAACTGTTTTAGGTTTCTTTTTCTGTGTTGATCTTTTTTTTCATGATGTCTTTCTTGTCCGAAAGTTAGCGTGCATGTAATTAGTGCTGCTAATACAATTAAATTTTTCATGTGTATCGTTTTAAAAGTTGTTTGGTGTTTTGACAGATAAAATATGATAAGGTTTAATTGTTAAGTTCATTTTAACAAAAAAGGAGCTACATCAGTAGCTCCTTTTTTGTTATTAGAGTATTTATTTGTTATATAATTTCAACAAATAATCCCGTTTCAGTTTTAGTCACTTTAGCTAAGTTGTTTTTAGTTAAACCTTTAATAGATTTATCCCATTTTTTATTACTTAAACCTGACTGTGATTTTAAATCAATTAAGTCAATTTTCTCTGCTTTTCCTAATAATTGCAAGATGTATTTTTCATCATCGTTTAAATCTACAGAAGGTGCTTGACGTTCTGGTTTCATTTGAGGGAAAAATAACACTTCTTGTATTGATGGGTTGTCGGTTAGGAACATAATTAATCTATCCATTCCAATTCCTAGTCCAGATGTTGGTGGCATACCGTATTCAAGCGCGCGTAAAAAATCATGGTCGATAAACTCGGTAGCCTCGTCGTCTCCTTTTGCAGCTAATTTTAATTGCGCTTCAAAACGTTCACGTTGGTCAATAGGGTCATTTAGCTCAGAATAAGCGTTTGCAATTTCTTTACCACAAACCATTAGTTCAAAACGTTCAGTTAATTCAGGGTTATCTCTATGTTCTTTACATAGCGGACTCATTTCCTTTGGGTAGTCAGTAATGTATGTTGGTTGAATGTAGTTCCCTTCACATTTTTCACCAAAAATCTCATCAATCAATTTTCCTTTACCCATGGTGTCGTCAACATCAATCCCCATACCTTTTGCAGCATCAAAAATTTCAGCTTCTGTTTTACCGTAAATATCAAACCCAGTAAACTCCTTAATAGAATCTGCCATAGTAATACGTTTGTACGGGGCTTTAAAGTCAATTTCCTGACCGTTAAATGTTGCTTTTGTAGTTCCGTTTACTGCTATAGCACAATGTTCCAACAGTTTTTCTGTAAAGTCCATCATCCAATTGTAGTCCTTGTATGCAACATATATTTCCATTGCAGTAAATTCCGGATTATGAGTCCTGTCCATACCTTCATTTCTGAAGTTTTTAGAAAACTCATATACCCCTTCAAAGCCACCAACAATCAGTCTTTTTAAATATAACTCATTTGCAATACGCATGTATAATGGAATATCTAGTGAGTTGTGATGCGTGATAAATGGTCGTGCTGCCGCACCACCAGGAATGGCTTGTAAAATAGGTGTTTCAACCTCCATATATCCAGCATCATTAAAGAAGCTACGCATAGCAGTAAACAACTTTGTTCTTTTAATAAAAACGTCTTTAACATGCGGATTTACTGCTAAGTCTGCATAACGTTGTCTGTATCGCATTTCAGCATCAGTAAAGCCATCATGTGTATTACCATCTGCATCTACTTTTGGTAATGGTAGTGGTTTTAGTGACTTGCTTAATAGTGTAAAGTTTTTTACTAAAATGGTTTTTTCACCTACTTGAGTAGTGAATAATTCACCTTCAATTCCGATAAAATCACCAATATCAAGTAATTTTTTATACACATCATTATAAAGTGTTTTGTCTTCGTCTAAACAGATTTCATCTCTGTTAAAATATACTTGTATACGTCCTTCGCCGTCTTGTAGCTCAGCAAAAGAAGCTTTACCTTGAATTCTACGTGACATTAATCGTCCAGCAATTACCACATGTTTTCCTTCAACGTACGCTTCTTTTACCTGTTTGGAATTTGTGTCAACAGGATAAAGGTTTGCAGGGTACGGGTTGATGCCCATGTCTCGTAACTTCGTAAGTTTTTCACGTCTTACAATTTCTTGCTCTGATAATTGCATTTGTATTTTGTTTTGAAAAATAAGTTGCAAAATTACATAAAATATAAGTGCAGTAAAAGTGAAAAGAATATAAATACCAACACATACTTTGCTGTGTAGAAACTATATTAATACTAGTGTAACATGTTAGCTCCAAATATGGGTGTTTCTAAATAATGTAAAAACAACAAAAAGAACTAGTATAATCAAGAGTCCTTTTGATGTAATGTCAATATCAGGAAAATTTACATTAAAGGGTTTTAACGCAAAACTGAAAAAAATATATGTTAATAGTGGTGCAAAGAAGTAAATGAAGATGTTTAGTTGTCCAGCTTCAATAAAGTTACCATGTAATAGCTGATGAAACGCTCTTTGTCCGCCACAACCAGGGCAATCAATATTTGCAATGCGCTTGGTCATGCAAATAGCAAAAGGCGTATTGTTGTTTGCTGGGTTGTTCAAATAGAAATACCTGAGAACTACTCCGAACAAAATAATTGAGATTATGGAGAGTGTTTTTTTCATGTAAAAAAGGCCGTAGTATTGCTACAACGGCCTCAATGTTTGTGTTAAATAGTTATTGGTTTAATTGGTATTGTTCCATGGCCTCATTGAATTTTTCCATAGTATCATCCCAGTTCATTCCAATGTATAATAAGTACACTACAGCAATACCTATTGCTACAAAAGCTAAAATTTTAGCGTTTTTTGCAGAGCTAGCAGCGCCTTCAAAATCATTTGATTCAAACTTCTTTTTTACTTGATTAGCCATTACAATAGCAACAATTCCAAGTATTAAACCAATGCAACATGGTGAACAACACCCAATAATAGCAGCTGCAATTGCTAAGCCCATATTGTTGTTTGGCATAATGTTATTTGTCGAGTTTTCCATAAATTAATGTGTTAGTTTTTTAATTAATGCTAATGTAGTATTTTTTTCAAATATAAAATAAACTTGTAACAAATTAGCTATTTAGTCTACTGATACTGTACATCAATCAAAAAAATCATCATGAGTATTTGGAGAGTCTTATTGTCAATTTTATTTCCGCCATTAGCAGTTTTAGATAAAGGTTGCGGATCTGTAATTATTGTTTTTATATTAACTTGTTTGGGGTGGGTGCCTGGAGTTATTGCGGCATTAATTATTATAAACAATCCGAATAAATAATTTCTTAGTTTTGTGACTTGAAAAAAGTCATGTATGAAATTAACAAAATCTACTAAATACGCTACATTAGTTATATCAATTTTAACGGCCTCATTAGTTAATGAGTATTTTGTAAAGTTGATTAATTCTTATTATAAAGCAGGGACTTATATGTCTGTTTTGATAGGGATGGTAGTTACGATACTAATTTTTGTACCCATGTTTGGGTTTGTGAAAAGTATGATGGATAAAGCATCTAAAACATATTTAAAAGCGAGTAAAAAAATAGCAAAAAAAAATAGTACAGGCTTGTTAGTTGGGTTCTTAATTGCATTTGGAATTTTATTTGTGCTTTTTGCTCAGATAAGGCATAATATTGATGTGTTAGGAAAACTATCAGCAGTTTTAAAATAGTATCTTTGTAAATCTGAATTCAGACACCTATTTAATATGAACAAAAAAGTTACAGTACAGGACTTAGGAAGTAAAGACTATAAAGTCTCTTGGGAATATCAAGAAGATTTATTTAAGGCCATAGTTGATACTAAAATAAAGAACAGGAGGGAGGCTGCAGGGCTTGAAACTGATAATTATTTATTGTTTGTAGAACATCCGCACGTGTATACTCTTGGGAAAAGTGGCGATATGTCTAACTTACTTTTAAACGAAAAGCAATTAACAGAAAAAGGTGCCACGTTTTACAAGATTAATAGAGGTGGTGATATAACTTACCATGGACCTGGACAGATCGTTGGTTATCCGATTTTAGATTTAGAAAATTTTTTCACAGATATTCATAAATATCTGAGACTATTAGAAGAAGCTATTATCTTAACTTTAGCTGAGTACGGAATAAAATCAGAAAGAAGTCCTGGTGAAACGGGGGTTTGGTTAGATGTGGGAACACCATTTGCGCGTAAAATTTGTGCTATGGGTGTGCGAGCTAGTAGATGGGTAACTATGCATGGGTTTGCATTAAATGTTAATGCAGATTTGGGTTATTTTGATAATATTATACCTTGTGGGATACGCGGAAAAGCAGTAACATCTATGCATGTAGAATTAGGAAAATCGATACCAGAAGAAGATGTGAAATCAAAAATAAGAGTTCATTTTTCCAACTTGTTTGAAGCAGAACTTGTTTAATAGAATTAAAACGATTAGTTACATTTTGTAAATTAAAATAGAATTAGCTTCTCCTTTTACAGCAAATTCTAAGTGTTTATCAAAATCCATATTTGTAATGGCAATTTTTGATTGCCCATAAACAGGGAATTTTTCAATTAAAGATGCATTGCTATTAAATACAGATACCTTTCTGGTGTCAATATCTGTAACACTGATGTAGTGTTTTTTATTAAAATAGAAAATTTCAGGACTTGTATAATTTCCTAAATCTAATTCAATTGTTTTCTTGTTAATAGTTAACTTTTCATCTTCTAATTTTACAATAAGGTTATTGTTTATTATAAAATGATTTGAGTTTCCTTGTAATATGTCAAATTTTGTAATTTTTCCTGTAGCAATATT
>CAJXHW010000164.1 GCA_913054565.1 uncultured Kordia sp.
AATTATGGAAAAGATACTAATCCTTGACAATTACGATTCATTCACTTATAATTTAGTGCATTACATAGAATCAAATCCCCAATATACGGTTGATGTGTTTAGAAATGATGAAATATCAATAGATGCAGTTAATCATTATAATACTATCATACTTTCTCCCGGGCCAGGTCTCCCTGAAGAAGCTGGAATTTTAAAAGAGCTTATTACCCGTTATGCGTCTACCAAAAAAATATTAGGTGTCTGTTTAGGTATGCAAGCTATTGGCGAAGTGTTTGGGGGCACATTAAACAACCTCAACAACGTATTTCATGGTGTAGCTACCAAAATAACAGTTACACATACTGATGATCTAATTTATAAAAACCTTCCTAAAGAACTAGACGTTGGTAGATATCATAGCTGGGTAATATCAAATACAAACTTCCCAAACACATTAATAATAACTGCTAAAGACACTCATGATCAAATCATGTCTATCAAACACCAAGATTATAATGTTTACGGAGTGCAATACCATCCTGAATCTATATTAACAACTCACGGAAAAGAAATAATTAATAATTTCTTAGACATTTAAAACCATGGAAGTAATACTTAAAAAGCCAGCCACTTTTCAAGGCTTGCAGCAACTGTTTGATCATCAAAAATTAACCAAAAACCAAGCGTACGAAACTTTAATACGTATAGGGCAAGGAGATTTTAACACCTCACAAATTGCAGCGTTTCTAACCGTATTTTTGATGCGAAATATTTCTGCAGATGAACTGTCTGGTTTTCAGATGGCACTATTAGATTTGTGTTTAAAAATGGACTTCTCAGAGTTCAATACTATAGATGTTTGCGGGACTGGTGGCGATGGAAAAAACACATTTAATATTTCAACTTTGGCGGCATTTGTAGTTGCAGGTGCTGGGTATAAAGTTGCAAAGCATGGTAACTATGGAGTATCATCATCCTGTGGTTCTTCTAATGTATTGGAATATTTAGGTTATCAATTTACAAATAACGAGTCAACTTTAAAAAAACAGTTAAATACTGCTAACTTTTGCATGATGCATGCGCCATTATTTCATCCAGCTATGAAAAATGTAGCGCCTATTAGAAAAGAATTGGGTATTAAAACTTTTTTTAATATGCTGGGACCACTAGTAAATCCTGGTAATCCACAAAATTAGTTGGTAGGTGTTTTTAACTTAGAAATTGCGCGAATATATAATTACATGCTTCAAAAGTCTGATAAAAACTATACTATTTTACACAGTTTAGATGGGTATGATGAAATATCCTTAACCGGAAAGTTTAAAAAAATATCTAATACAGATGAAATCATTGCATCACCTGAACAAATTGGTTTTCCTACACAAAATAAGGACACTATATTTGGTGGAAATACGGTAAAAGAAGCGGCTGTGATTTTTACAAATGTTTTACAAAACAAAGGAACTCAATGTCAACAAAATGTTGTTTTAGCAAATGCAGCACATGCTATACAATGTATGGAACCATCAAAAATTTTGGAAGATTGTATTGCAATAGCTAAAGAATCTCTTATGTCTGGAAAAGCATTAACCAGTTTAAAAAAAGTAACGCAATAACCATGACTATTTTAGATACTATATTAGCCCATAAAAAAATTGAAGTTCGGAACGCTAAGCGAGAAAAACCAGTCAATTTACTTGAAAAAAGCGCCAATTTCAATTCTCCAAATGTCTCTTTAAAAGAATTTATTTTAGACAAAAGTAAATCTGGAATAATTGCTGAATTTAAACGACAATCACCTTCTAAAGGAATTATCAATAATACTGCATTAGTCACTAACGTAACAAAAGGCTATGAAAATTCTGGTGCATCTGCGCTATCAATTTTAACCGACAATCACTTTTTTGGCGGTCATAATAACGATGTAACAACTGCTAGAAAAACTACAAATAATCCTATTTTAAGGAAAGATTTCACAATTGACACCTATCAAATTATTGAAGCAAAATCAATTGGGGCAAATGCTATTTTGTTAATTGCATCTGTACTAACAAAAAATGAAATAAAAACATTTACAAACCTGGCACATAGTATTGGTTTGGAGGTATTGTTAGAGATTCATACCGAAAAAGAATTAGAAAAATATAATCCAGACATTAGTCTTGTTGGAATAAACAACAGAAACTTAAATACTTTTGAAGTAGACTTTGAAAACGCTATCCGTTTAGCTAAATCATTGCCTTCTCAAACCATTAAAATAGCTGAAAGTGGTATCAGTGACCCTAAAAACATTAATTACTTGAAAACACACGGATTTGATGGATTCTTGATTGGAGAAAATTTTATGAAAAATAAAAATCCAGGTGCGGCCTGTAAGACATTTATTGATAACATAACTAAACCTTGTCATGCTTAAATTAAAAGTTTGCGGCATGCGTAATGACGAAAACATTAAAGCATTAATAAAGCTTAAGCCAGATTTTATTGGCTATATTTTTCATGAGGTATCTTCAAGAAATGTCAACAATACAATAGCAATTACAATTCCTAAAAGTATCCTAAAAGTTGGGGTATTTGTGAATAAACCTATTGAATTTATCAATAGTAAAATTGAGCAATACAGTTTAGACTATATTCAGCTACATGGAAATGAGTCACCAGAATTGTGTGATACTCTAAAAAAAAAACATGTCGGTATCATCAAGGCATTTAATATTTATGAAGACTTTGATTTTTCAATCTTAAAATCTTATGAGCCCTATTGTAATTATTTTCTATTTGATGCTTTAGGAAAACAAGCTGGTGGTAATGGGATTACTTTTAATTGGAGTCTATTAAACTACTATACAGGAACGGTTCCTTTTTTACTTAGTGGTGGCATCAATCACACAATGGGAAAGGCTATTAAAAAAATTACACATTTAAAATTTGCAGGAATTGATATAAATAGTGGTTTTGAAACTCAACCTGCACTAAAGAATATTAAAAAAATTAGAAACTTTAAACATGAACTATACAGTTAATGACTTCGGATTTTACGGCAATTTTGGAGGAGCCTATGTTCCTGAAATGCTTTTTAAAAATGTAACAGAACTCAAGGACTGTTATTTAGATATTATAGAATCTAATGAGTTCAAAAAAGAATACAGTAACCTATTAAAAGATTATGTTGGTAGACCTACACCTTTATATTTAGCAAAGAACCTTTCTAAAAAGTACAAAAGTACCATTTACTTAAAACGAGAAGACTTAAATCACACAGGCGCACATAAAATCAATAATACAGTTGGGCAGATTTTATTAGCTCAAAAAATGGGTAAAAAAAGAATTATTGCTGAAACAGGAGCTGGACAACATGGTGTTGCTACTGCAACAGTTTGCGCATTAATGGGTTTAGAGTGCATTGTCTATATGGGCGAGGTAGATATAAAACGGCAAGCACCAAATGTGGCACGCATGAAAATGTTAGGCGCTAAAGTTCGTCCAGCAATTTCAGGAAGTAAAACATTAAAAGACGCTACAAATGAGGCTATTCGCGATTGGATTGCCAATCCAGAAGACACCTACTATTTAATAGGTTCTGTTGTTGGTCCACATCCATATCCAGATATAGTTGCGCGTTTTCAATCCATCATAAGTAAGGAAATGAAAACACAATTAGAAGAAAAAACAGGAAAAGATTATCCTGATAAAGTTATTGCATGCGTCGGTGGTGGTAGTAATGCTGCAGGAGCATTTTACCACTATTTAAACAATGAAAATGTAGCGTTAATTGCAGTTGAAGCTGACGGTTTAGGTGTAGCAACAGGTAAAAGTGCAGCAACAACACAGTTGGGTTCTGAAGGAATTATTCATGGTAGTAAAACCCTATTAATACAAAATAATGAAGGGCAAATTACTGAGCCGTATTCTATTTCAGCAGGATTAGATTATCCTGGTATTGGCCCCTTACACGCTCATTTATTTACAAGTGGTAGAGCAACATTTATTGGTGTGACCGATAAAGAGGCATTAAATGCTGCCTATAGATTAACTAAAACGGAAGGTATCATTCCAGCATTGGAATCTGCACACGCTTTAGCAGCATTGGATAAATTAGACTTATCTCCAAATGACACTGTGGTTGTCAACTTATCTGGAAGAGGTGATAAAGATATGGAAACCTATATGAATTCAAATTTATAATATTCTTAAAAATGAATAGACTTAAACATTTATTTTCTACTAAAAAGAACATTTTAAACATCTATACCACAGCGGGGTTTCCTAAGCTTAATGATACTGTACAGATAGTGGAAGAGTTAGCTGCTTCTGGGGTTGACATGGTTGAGATTGGCATGCCTTTTTCTGACCCTTTAGCTGATGGCCCAACCATTCAAGAAAGCAGTCAGATTGCCATACAAAACGGAATCACAATTGATTTAATTTTTGAGCAAATTAAAGATATTAGAAAAACTGTTGATATACCTATTATGCTAATGGGATACTTAAATCAGGTTATTAAATATGGTCCGGTTGATTTTTTAACTAAAGCCAAAGCAGCTGGTGTAGATGGGATTATATTACCTGATTTACCTTTAGATATTTATTTAAATGAGTATAAAAGACTATTTGAACTGCATCAATTAAATATAAGCTTTTTAATAACACCTCAAACTTCTGAAGAGCGTATTAAACTAATTGCTAAAGAAAGTTCTGCTTTTTTGTATGTTGTGTCTTCTTTTGCAATAACAGGAAGTAAAAGTGAGTTAGAAGCTAATCAAATTGCGTATTTCAACTTTGTCAATAACTTACAATTAAAAACTCCAAAGTTAATTGGTTTTGGTATTAGCAATGCTGCCACGTTTTCAAAAGCTTGCGAATATGCAAATGGTACAATTGTTGGTAGCGCCTTTATTAAAACTCTAAATTCTGAAAGTAATCTTTCTAATAACATTAAGAATTTTATACCATCATTAAAAAAACACCTGTAAAATATTGTATATCAGTAAAATAATTCGT
>CAJXHW010000165.1 GCA_913054565.1 uncultured Kordia sp.
AGGTACCTCTCTTAAAAAGGATGAATATGTTACTGATTGTGCTGATATAGATGATATTATTGTGTTTACCAGAGACGGTAAAATGATGGTTACAAAAGTTGATAACAAAACATTTATAGGCAAACATATAATTCATGTTGCTGCATTTAAGAAGAAAGATAAACGCACTATTTATAATGCTATTTATAAAGATGGTATTTCTAAAGCGTCATATATAAAGCGATTTGCCGTTACAAGTATAACAAGAGATAAAGAATACCATATCACTCAAGGAAGTAAAGGCTCTATGGTGACATATTTTTCTGCTAACCCCAATGGAGAAGCAGAAGTGGTGAGCATTAACTTGCGTCAAGTAGGTAGTGTTAAAAAATTGAAATGGGACCTTGACTTTACCGATGTACTGGTAAAAGGAAGAGCATCAAAAGGTAATTTAGTCACTAAATATGCTGTAAAACGTATTGAATTAAAATCTAAAGGAGTATCAACTTTAAAACCAAGAAAAATATGGTTTGATGACGCTATACAGCGTTTAAATTTGGATGGAAGAGGAGAGTTGCTAGGAGAGTTTAAAGGCGATGATAAACTATTAATTATTTCTCAAAAAGGATTTGTAAAAACTGTAACTCCTGAAGTTACATTGCATTTTGATGATGATATGATCGTTTTAGAAAAATGGATTCCTTCTAAACCAATTTCAGCCATTTATTTTGATGGAGATAAAGAGCGCTATTATATAAAAAGGTTTTTGGTAGAGCAAGAAAATAAAGAAGAACAGTTTATATCAGATCATTCAAAATCACAACTAGAGATTGTTGCTGTTGATTACAGACCTGTAGCAGAATTAGTATTTGCTAAAAAAAGAGGTAAAGAGCAAAAAGAAAATCAAACAATTGATATTGAACAATTCATTTCTGTAAAAGGAATTAAGGCGTTAGGAAATCAATTAACTACAGAAAAATTGAAGCAAATTAACTTATTAGATTCTTTGCCATATGAGGTAGAAGAGTTGCCAAGTGTAGAAGATATTGAAGTTGTTGAAGAAAGTGAAGTTAATAACATCAACTTAAATGAAGATGATTTAGGTGCTGATGGTGAACAAACTAAATTGTTTTAAACATATTTTATGACAGCTATTTTAAGTTATTTCAATTTAAATACAAGTTCTGGAATTGCCTTATACTCATTAAGTATAATTCTTGCCTGTTGGATATTATCACGATTATCACGAGCTATTGTAATTCTTTTTTTAAGGAAAAATTTGGCTAAAGAAAAATTTGGGGTTACCAGATTAAAGTTTACAAGAAACTCCCTTCGTTTTATTTTTGGCTTAATAGGTTTTCTAATTATCATGTTTACAGTTCCTGTGTTTAGAAAACAAGCAGGTTATATTTTTTCAGGTGCTGGAATATTAGCCGCAATAATTGGTTTTGCAGCAAAAGATGCTATTTCTAATTTAATTGGTGGATTGTTTATTGTATTATTTCGCCCTTTTAGAGTAGGAGACTATATTAAGTTAAGTGATAATAGAGAAGGAATAATTGATGATATTACATTGCGACATACAATAATTACTACATTTGAAAATAAACGTTTGATAATTCCAAACTCTGTAATTAGCACAGAGTCAGTTTTAAATGTTACAATACATGAAACTAAAATACTAAGCTTTAACAACTTTAATATTGGGTTATATGCCAATATTGATAAGGCTAAAAAAATTATTACAGAAGAGGCGTCTAAGCTGGATTATGTTATTGATAATAGAACTCCAGAAGAAATTATTAAAAACACACCTGAGTTTGATGTTAGAGTAATAGATATTACAGATTCTGCAATAATTATTAGAGCATATATTTGGCTAAATGATCCTTTAAAAGAGTTTCAGATGAAAAGTTTATTTAAAGAAGCGGTACATAAACGTTTTATAAAAGAAGCTATTGACTTGCCAATTCCAATGCGTAAAATAATAAGTTAATTTTCAGTAAATTGGACAATAAACGAGGTTTCGTTTTTGTTACTTTCTATAGTCAGCTTACCATGTAACTGTTTTACAAAATTTCGTATTAAACGTTGTCCTAGTGAGTCTGAATTATTTAGTTTATCAAAATTGATTTCAACACCATTGTTAGTTACGTTTAATGTGTATTCATTTATATTTTTTTGAAACAAACTAATGTGTAAAAGCCCATTATCTTGTTCATTAAATGCATGTTTTAATGAGTTTGTTATTAACTCATTAACAAGAAGGCCGATATAGAGTATTGTTTCTGTTTTAAATTTAATGTCATCTATGTTTAAAGTGTATTTTACATTTTTTTTACTATCAAATATATATGATAAATCACTCATTACAGCTGTGATATATTCTTTAATATTAATAGAAACAAGATTGTCTGATTGGTACATTTTTTCATGAAGTAAAGACATGGTAAGTATTCTACGCTCAACTTCCTTTAAAGAATCGGAAGCGTTTTCTTTATCCAAATACCTAGACTGTAACCTTACCATACTATTAATCATTTGAAGGTTATTTTTAACACGGTGATGAATTTCACGCATCATAATAGACTTTTCTTCATTTTTCTCACTAATTATTTTATTTCGTAACTCTAATTTTTGTGTTCTTTCATACACTAATTTTTCTAAAACTAGATTCTGGTTTTCAATAATACTTTTCTTTTCTTCAATAAGATTTATGGTTCGCTCTTGAGATATTTCCTTTTCCTTTTTTAAAACATTTATACGGTAAGCCAATCCTAATGAAAGTAAGAAAACCTCAATAACAGACCCAATCTCTAGTGAATGGTCTGTGATAGGGTAGTATGGTATAAATCCGAGATTGCTTAAGTTAAACTGAATAATTGAAAACAGAAGAATGCTCCAAGCTATTAAAAAATATTTTGCAGGTTGAAATCCTTTACGTAAAATAATAATAGCTATCAATAGGGTGTACAATGAAATAACTAAAGTTGTAACATTTATAAACGTAAAAAAGGCGTTGTTACTTTCTTTTATAAAAGGAAAAGCAAAACTTAAGATTAAGAGTATTATGGCAAAATTGTAAAATTTATCAAGTTTTGGAGTGTACTTTTTTGTTTTCAAATAATCTCGCACAAATAAAACAGCAGTAAGACATGTTAAGTTTGGGAGTAATTTTGATGCCATGTCAAATAAATGTGGTTTTGCTACCCAAAAATATTTATAAGCATACCCTAATTCATTAAATTGAAATAGTAGAAATGAGAATATATAGATGACATAAAAAAAGTAGCTTTTTTCACGTATTGAAAAATAGATAAACATATTATAGAATACCATAATGAACAGGATCCCTAAATAAATCCCTTTTATCAATTCATCATTAAATAATTGATGTAGTATTCTGTCTCTAGTGCTAATTTTTATAGGAAAGGTGGCGCCCCAATTTGTTTTAAATTTCACGTATAATGTGACGGACTCTTTTTTAGGAACTTTGAAATCAAATAAAAAAAGCTGCCCAGAATATTTTTTAGAATTATTATTAGAGTTTTGTATAACATAATTACTATCTGTAGGATGTGTCTTGTAATATAAGACTAACTCTTGTGCTGTTATTTTTTCAAATTCTAAAATAAAATCCTCGACATCAGTATTATTGTTAATACTAAATTTAGCCCAATAGGTACTTTTCGTAATACCAAAATTAGGAATATCATTAGTTGAAGGTATAAATGTATTTAGTTTGTCAACATCGTTAATAGTTAACTTGCCTGAAGTATCTTCTAGGGTGTTGAGGTATTTTCCTACTCTAATAATATCATTTGTATTGGTGTAGTTAATACTTGGTTGTTGTTGAGCAATAGCAATGTAGCTTAACAAAAAAGAGAAGTAAAGAGCAAAATATCCGATTGTTTTTTTCAATATGAAAAGTCGTTTAAACATTAAATATACAAAAAAAAGCAACTCAACCAAGCTGCTTTTTTTGTTGTAAAATATCAGATGATGTTTTTATAAATATTTGTTCTTACGCATTCTCATGTTTAAAAATTCAATTAGCATTGAGAATGAAATTGTGAAGTATAAATATCCTTTAGGAATAGCACCTATAGATGCTCCAAACACTTTCATGTGTGATAAATGCGCTGCTTCAGCAATTAGCATAAAACCAATTAATATTAAAAAAGACAGTCCTAAAACCTGAATAGAAGGGTGTTTGTTAACAAACTTTCCAATAGGGTGCGCAAAAATCATCATGATTAATACGGATATTATAACTGCAATGATCATAATAACAAGTGCGTCAGTTGGGTTGTTGCTAATACCATTAGTCATTCCTATAGCTGTTAATATTGAATCAAAAGAAAACACAATGTTAATTAACATAATTTGAACAATTGCGTTAGAAAGAGTATTTGAGCTTTGTTTTTCAACTTCTTGTTTATCGTGTTCTGGCTCTTCAACTTTTTCATGAATTTCTTTTGTGCTCTTGTAAATTAAAAATAACCCTCCAGAAAAAAGTATTATGGCTTGACCTGAGACGCCAACTTGAAGCCAAGGTAAGTTTACGTGCCAAAATGGGGCATTTAAAGCAGTAAGATATGAGATACCAAATAATAGAACAATCCTTAAAAGCATGGCTAAAAATAACCCGATATTAGTTGCTTTCTTTTGTTGTTTTTCAGGTAGCTTGCTAGAGGCTATAGAAATGAATATGATATTGTCAATACCTAAAACAATTTCTAAAAAAGTAAGTGTCACAAGTGCTCCCCAGGCATTTGGGTCAGATAAAATTTCAAACATGATTAATTCGTTTTTGTTACAGTACCTCTGCTTTTACGCTGTTGAGGGTCGTTTATTATTTTAGATTCAAATGTATACGTATTTTTATTTGTGCTAAGAATTTTTATATGTATTGCTTTTTTTTGAGCTAATGTTTTTGGGTTAATTGTTTTTAATACATATTCACATTCATTAATCCACCTT
>CAJXHW010000166.1 GCA_913054565.1 uncultured Kordia sp.
ACTATAAAGAAAACTACAGTTTTTGTAGGAATAACGCTATTGTTATGTCTTACAAACTGTGAAAAACACCACCAAGAAAAACACGAAAACCCAACTTTTCTAGTAACTAATCCTGTTAAAAAAGACACTTCTATAACAAAGGATTACGTGAGTCAAATTCATGCATTTAGACACATAGAAGTTAGAGCTTTAGAAAAAGGATATCTACAAGAAATTTCTGTAGATGAAGGTCAACATGTTAAAAAGGGGCAAGCCATGTTCCAAATTATGCCAAATATTTATCAGGCAGAATTACAAAAAGCAAAAGCAGAGTCTAAAGCAGCACAAATTGAGCTTCAAAACACTAAACTATTAGCAGATGGTAATGTTGTGTCGCCAAATGAATTAGCAATGGCACACGCCAACTTAGAAAAAGCCAAAGCTGAAGTTTCACTAGCTCAAACACATTTAGGTTTTACAAGTATAAAAGCCCCTTTTGATGGCATTATGGATCATTTAGAGGCTAGAGAAGGGAGTCTTTTAGATGAAGGAGAACTGTTAACCAGATTATCTGATAATAGTAAAATGTGGGTGTATTTTAATGTTCCTGAAGCTGAATATTTAGATTACATCATGAGTGAAGAAAAAAAGAACAACAAAGGTGTAGGGCTGTTAATGGCTAATAATAAACGCTATAACCAAGAAGGAATTATAGAAACTATTGAAGGAGAATTTAATAGCGAAACAGGGAATATAGCTTTTAGAGCAACTTTTCCTAATCCAGATGGTATTTTAAGACATGGTGAAACAGGAAGCATTTTAATGAGTGTTCCTTATAAAGATGTGGTTATTGTTCCACAAAAAGCGACTTTTGAAATTTTAAATAAAACATATGTATTTGTGGTTGATAAAAACCATATAGTTCATCAAAAAGAAATTACTGTTGGCGCAGAATTACCTCATTTATTTATTGTAGATAACGGATTGTCTGAAAAAGACAATATACTACTTGAGGGTATCAGGTTGGTTAAAAACCAAGAAAAGATACATGTTAAAAAGATAGATCCAAGTACCGTTTTATCAAATTTAGCGCTTTACGCAGAGTAGTCTTTAATTTAATCTACAAACATGATGTTTAAACAATTTATAAAAAGACCCGTCTTGGCAATAGTCATTTCGGTGATGATCTTATTTGTAGGTGGTCTTGCTATAAAGCAATTACCTATATCTCAATTCCCACAAATTGCACCAACAACTGTAAATATTTTTATTGCTTATCCTGGTTCAAGTGCAGATGTGTTGGTAAATTCAACATTAATTCCACTGGAAACGGCTATCAACGGAGTTCAAGATATGCGTTATATCGCTTCTGATGCTACAAGTGCAGGAGAAGGAACTTTACGTGTCATATTTGAACCAGGTACAGATCCTAATGAAGCTGTTGTTAGGGTAAAAACCAGAGTTGATCAAGTAATGCCGCTACTGCCAGAGTTGGTACAACGAGAAGGGGTTATTATTACACCAATACAACCTAGCATGTTAATGTATGTTAACTTATCAAGTACAGATAAAAATAATGATGAAAAGTTTCTTTACAATTATGCATACACAAAAATAATTCCTGAAATTCAGCGTATTAAAGGTATTGCGAGTGCTAAAATTTTAGGAAGTAGAAAATACGCTATGCGTGTTTGGTTAAAACCAGACCGTATGCGTGCTTATAACATTTCTGCAGAGGAAGTTTTAGAAGCAATGGAAGACCAAAGTATTCTTGCAAGACCAGGACGTTTAGGTAGAAGTTCAGGACAAACGGCCCAATCATTAGAGTACGTTCTTACTTATCAAAACAGATATAACGAACCAGAACAGTATAAAGAAATTATAATTAAAGCAAATAGTGAAGGTGAAATTATAAAGCTTTCAGACATTGCTGAAGTTAAATTAGGAAGTGAGTTTTTTGATATTTATTCTAATCTTGATGGAAAACCTTCGGCTTCAATAGTCTTAAAACAAACCTTTGGAAGTAATGGTAGTGATGTTATTAATTTGGTGAAACAGAAACTTGCTGAGTTAGAAGTTGATTTGCCGCCGGAAGTCAATTTTCAAATTAGTTATGACGTTTCTAATTTCTTAGACGCATCTATAGAGCAAGTGTTGCATACCCTAAGAGACGCATTTTTTCTTGTAGCAGTTGTAGTATTCTTATTTTTAGGAGATTTACGATCAACATTAATTCCAATTATTGCGGTACCAGTATCTTTGATAGGAGCATTCTTTGTAATGCAGTTATTTGGACTTTCAATTAACTTAATTACATTATTTGCATTGGTTTTGGCTATTGGTATTGTGGTAGATGATGCTATTGTGGTTGTAGAAGCCGTTCATTTAAAAATGGAGCAAGAGCATATGAGTCCTTATCAAGCATCAAAAGCGGCATTAGGCGAAATAGGAGGTGCCATTTTAGCAATTACTTTAGTTATGGTCTCTGTTTTTATTCCTATTTCTTTTATGACTGGACCAGTAGGAGTATTCTATCGACAGTTTTCAATTACAATGGCGGGCTCTATTATAATCTCTGCTGTTGTTGCATTAACCTTAACACCTGTACTTTGCGCTATGATGTTGAAAAACAATCATGGGAAAGATAGAAAAAAATCAATTATAAATAAGTTCATTGATTGGTTTAATAGAGGGTTTGAAAAGCTTACAGGAAAGTATGTAAAAGTACTTAATAAAATTGTGGCGAGAAGGGCTTTAACCTTTGGTGTTTTAATTGTTTTTTGTGTTGGAATATTTATAACTAACAAAACACTTCCTGCAGGTTTCATACCAAATGAAGACCAAGGAATGATATATGCCATTATTCAAACGCCGCCTGGAGCTACTTTAGAGCGTACAAATGAAGTTGCAAGAAAATTACAGAAAATTTGTGAAGAAACCGATGGTGTTGAATCTGTATCTTCTTTAGCGGGTTATGAGATTATGACTGAAGGTAGAGGGTCAAATGCAGGTACGTGTTTAATTAATCTTAAACCTTGGTCTAAACGTCATCATTCTGTTCATGAAATAATGGAAGAGCTAGAAGAAGAAACGAAAGATTTAGGTGCTGTTATCGAATATTTTGAGCCACCTGCTGTTCCAGGATTTGGGTCTTCAGGAGGGTTTTCTATGCGTTTGTTAGATAAAACTAACTCAACGGATTATCATCATTTTGAAAAAATAAATAATGAATTTATGGAAGCTTTGTCAAAACGAAAAGAGCTTACGGGGTTGTTTACATTTTTCTCAGCTAATTATCCACAATATGAATTAAAAATCAATAATAAAATTGCAATGCAAAAAGGTGTTACCATTGGTAAGGCCATGGAAAATTTGAATATTTTAATTGGTAGTACCTATGAACAAGGTTTTATTCGTTTTGGTAGGTTTTTTAAAGTGTACACACAGGCCGCACCAGAATATAGACGATTACCAACTGATCTTGAAAAACTCTTTGTTAAAAATGAAGAAGGGGAAATGGTACCGTATTCTGCCTTCATGAGTATTGAGAAAAAATTAGGGCCAAATGAAATTACTCGTTATAACTTATATAATTCAGCTGCAATTAGAGGGTTGCCAGCACCAGGATATACAAGTGGAGATGCTATTAATGCTATAAAAGAAGTTGCGGCTAAAGAATTACCAAGAGGTTATGATGTAGCCTGGGAAGGACTTACATATGACGAAGCAAGAAGAGGTAATGAGTCAGTATATATATTTATTATTGTTTTAGCCTTTGTTTACTTTGTGTTAGCAGCACAATATGAGAGTTTTATATTGCCGTTAGCTGTTATTTTATCACTTCCAGTAGGTGTGTATGGTTCATTTACACTTTTAAAATTAATGGGACTAGCAAATGATGTATATGCACAAATTGGAATAATTATGTTGGTAGGTTTACTAGGTAAAAATGCTGTGTTAATTGTAGAGTTTGCTGTACTAAAACGAAGTCAAGGGGCTACAATTTTTGACGCAGCTATTGAAGGGGGTAAAGAACGATTCAGGCCAATTTTAATGACCTCATTTGCTTTTATAGCAGGATTGATACCATTGGTTGTGGCTTCTGGAGCGGGAGCTATAGGTAACAAAACTATAGGAGGTTCGGCTTTAGGAGGAATGCTTATTGGGACTATTTTTGGAGTTCTAATTATTCCAGGATTGTATTACATATTTGCTAAAATGAGCAATGGTAGAGCTTTAATAAAAGATGAAGTAAGTGAGCCTATTTCAGAAGAAATTATGAGGCTAAGCGAAAGTCAGAAGCAAAGCAGAACAAATGCTGAAAAAATTAGTAAGCTAACAAAATTATTAAAAAAACTTCGTAAAAGTAAAAAAGATGAATAATATCAAGAAGATTAAAAAATCGTACTTGTTTGGTGTATTCTCTGTGTTATTTTTTTATTCTTGTGTGCCAACTCAACAGGTAGTAAGAGAAGAAAATACAACGCTACCTGAACACTATCAATATAAAACGACGGATACAGTTAACACCGCTATTGTGCACTGGAAAGAATTCTTTTCAGACACAAAATTAATAGCGTTAATTGAAACAGCTTTAACTAACAATCAAGAGCTTAATATCATGTTACAGCATGTAGCAAGAGCTAACAATGAAATTAAAGTTAGAAGAGCAGAGTATTTACCTTTTGTAAATGTTTATGCAGGTGCAGAAGTTGAAAAGGTAGGAGAGTTTACTAGAAATGGTGCTGTTGAGCATAATTTAAATGTTCATGAAAATGAGGGGTTTCCAGAGCCTTTATCCGATTTTTCAGCTGGTTTTTCAGCGTCATGGGAATTGGATATTTGGAAAAAACTCCGTAATGGAAAAAAAGCCGCTGTTTTAGAATACCTGAGTACTGTTGAGGGTAAGAATTTCATGGTAACTAATATTGTTTCAGAAATAGCAAGTACGTATTATGAACTCTTAGC
>CAJXHW010000167.1 GCA_913054565.1 uncultured Kordia sp.
ACAAAAAAGCCCTTTAAATCATTAAAGGGCTTTTTTGTGTCATGTGATTTTTGAAATTACTCTTCTTTTTTAGGAATCAACTCAATTGAAAATGCAACCTTAACATCATCGCCTAGTAAACCGCCAGATTCACCAACGTGAAATTCAGCTCTATTAATAGTGGTTTCACCTTCAAAGGCAGCAGTAGGATAACCCCAAGGCGTAGCTTGCTGCCCTAAATATTTTATTGGCAACAAAATATCTTTTGTAACGTCTTTTATGGTCAGTTGCCCGTGTAATAATATATTATGAGGTGTTTTTGTAATTTGGTTAGCTATAAAAGTGATGGTTGGAAATTTTTTAGCATCAAAATACTCATCCTCTTTTAAATGTGCATCTCTTTTATCATTGGAAGTGTTAATTGAATTCACATCTATAGATATGTTTACACTTGGGTTGTCTTCAGAAAAATTGAATTCTCCAGATGCCGTTTTAAAACTTCCTTTAGATGTTGCAACAATATGCCTTATTGAAAAATCAACATATGTATGTGATCCATCTAAAGTCCACACACCTTGTAATTCAGAAATGTCAGGAGAGGTATTTTTAGGAGATTCATTTTGTAAAGCATCAATTTTAGCTGTAACCTCTTCTTCAGAGCCTTTAAAAATTTGTTCAGTGACAATTGTTTTTCCATTTTCCGTACTTGTACTGCTTACTGTAGCCTCTACAGTTCCATCATTTTTCTTAATCATTTTAACCTCTACTTGCTTGTCTAGTGAGTGTTCATCTTTAGGAAAATTTAATTCTGTGTTGGAATCTAGAACATGCTTTTTCCCATTTTCATCAATCCATATTTTGACTTCTTTTTTGACTTCATGAGTATCTGCATGTCCGCCTAAAATAGGAGCAATGACCAGTCCAATTAAACAGGTTAATTTAATTAAGATATTCATTGATGGTCCTGAAGTGTCTTTAAATGGGTCGCCAACAGTATCTCCTGTAACTGCTGCTTTATGAGCATCTGATCCTTTATAAGTCATCTCGCCATTAATTTCTACACCAGCTTCAAACGATTTTTTAGCATTATCCCAAGCGCCTCCAGCATTATTTTGAAAGATAGCCCATAATACTCCAGAAACCGTTACACCAGCCATATAGCCACCTAGCATTTCAGCAATAGCTAATTTTTCCATGCCAAATAGTAATGGTCCAAAGGCGATTAACAAAGGAAAGCCAATAGTTAATAAGCCTGGTAATACCATTTCTTTTAATGATGCTTTGGTTGATATAGCCACACACTTGTCATATTCAGGTTTTCCTGTTCCTTCCATGATTCCGGGAATGTCTTTAAACTGACGCCTCACTTCATACACCATCTCCATAGCAGCTTTTCCAACCGCATTCATAGCTAAAGCAGAAAAGACAACTGGGACCATTCCTCCAACAAATAACATAGCTAAAACAGGGGCTTTAAAAATATTGATACCATCAATTCCTGTAAAGGTTACATATGCAGCAAATAAAGCTAAAGAGGTTAATGCTGCTGAAGCAATAGCGAATCCTTTTCCAGTAGCAGCAGTGGTATTTCCTACGGCATCTAATACATCTGTACGTTCTCTTACTATCGGATCTTGTTCACTCATTTCAGCAATTCCACCTGCGTTATCAGCAATTGGCCCAAAGGCGTCAATAGCTAATTGCATAGCAGTAGTAGCCATCATGGCTGAAGCTGCTAGTGCTACACCATAAAATCCTGCTAAAACATATGACGTCCATATAGCTGCTGCAAATAATAATACAGAAGAAAAGGTAGACATCATACCAGTTGCTAGCCCTGCAATAATGTTTGTTCCAGCTCCAGTACTTGATTTTTCTACAATTTTCAAAATTGGCTTTTTACCTAATCCTGTGTAATATTCTGTAATTGAAGAAATATCTCCCCCAACAATTAATCCAACTAAAGTGGCATAGAATACGCGCATTGAAGAAATTTCTTGAACACCTTCTCCAAAAAAGTTCATTTGCATAGTTTCAGGAAGCATCCATTTGCATAAACCGAAGCAAGATATTGCGACTAAAATAATTGCTGTAATGTTTCCTTTATTAAGAGCCCCCATAACTTGAGATTCTTTAGCGTCATTAGACTTTATGTTGACTAACATGGTTCCAATCATAGATATAATAATTCCTGCTCCAGCAATTGCCATTGGCAATAGAATAGGACCAATACCACCAAAAATATCGTCAATATGACCACCCATGTCTTTAATGACATAATTACCTAGTACCATAGCTGCTAAAACTGTTGCTACATACGAACCAAACAAATCAGCACCCATACCTGCTACATCACCTACATTATCACCTACATTATCAGCAATAGTTGCTGGGTTCCTTGGGTCATCCTCAGGGATTCCTGCCTCTACTTTTCCAACTAAATCAGCCCCAACATCGGCTGCTTTTGTATAAATTCCACCACCTACACGAGCGAATAATGCAATTGACTCGGCCCCTAAAGAGAACCCTGCTAGAGTTTCTAATACAATAGTCATGTCATCAATTGATGTCCATTCACCACCCATGTACATTTGGTAAAACACAATAAAGAAAGTTGTTAACCCAAGCACAGCCAAACCAGCAACACCTAAGCCCATTACTGTTCCGCCCCCAAAAGAAATTTTTAGAGCATTTGGTAAACTTGTGCGTGCAGCTTGTGTTGTTCTTACATTAGTTTTTGTAGCTATTTTCATTCCCATGTTTCCAGCTAATGCAGAAAAAAAAGCTCCAAAGATAAAAGCAATAACAATGAGCCAATGTGTAGTGGGTACAATATAAGACACAATTGCGAGGAGAATACTTACAATTAAAACGAAAACAGATAGGAGTCTGTATTCAGCATTTAAGAAAGCAAGAGCGCCTTCATAGATGTGATCAGAGATTTCTTTCATTTTGCCATCACCAGCATCTTGTTTCATTACCCATGCTTTTTTTATAAGCATATAAATTAGTCCAATTGCTGCCGCAGCAATTGGCATATAAATCATCAGTGATTCCATAAGTTAGTTAGAGTTTAAAAATTAATTCTTCTAAAAATACTAAAAATCAATGAGATATAAAAAAGGCGGTACTCAAATGAATACCGCCTTTTTTATATAATGTAAGGAGATTACTAGATAGTAAAGTTCCCTGTTGTTTTATGTTCGCTAGTTTCGTAACGTTCAATACACTTGTCTAAAATGTCATATGCTTCTTGAGCATCACCCCATCCGCCAACATCAACTTTTTTCTTTTCAAGATCCTTGTACACTTGAAAGAAGTGTGTGATTTCTTTAACTTGGTGTGGGTTCATGTCTGATAAATCACTTAAGCTATTCCATATAGGATCTGAAACAGGTACACAAATAATTTTTTCATCTGGCCCTTTTTCATCTGCCATGTGGAATACACCAATAGGCTTAACTTCCATAACGCACATTGGAAAAGTTGGTTCAGTTCCTAAAACTAAAACATCTAATGGGTCACCATCTAACGCTAAAGTTTCTGGGATAAAACCGTAATCTGCAGGGTACATCATTGAGGAAAATAACATTCTGTCAAATCTGATTTTTCCTAATTCAAAATCGTATTCGTATTTATTTCTACTTCCTTTTGGAATTTCTATTAAAACATCAAATGTTCTTTTTATTGCTGCGCTCATAGCTCTTAATTTATTTTTTTAATCAGTGCGCGAAAATACGTAAAATTCTAGGCAAAAACACTAATAAACATTAATTTTAAGTTAAGCCCTTTATTTCACTCGCTTCATCATTAGAGTTTTATGTATTATTAGTAAGCTTGTAGCTCTGTTTTATTCCTTATATTTGCTGCCATATGATGAATAAAACTATTCTTTTTTTATTTTTAACTGTTAGCTTTATAGGGTTTTCTCAAAATGAAAATGCATCTAAGACTTCTACAATAGATGCGAATTATCTATTTGGCGTTATTGCTAATCATAATTCTAATATTTTGCATTTAATAACAGGGCATCCAGAAGGTGTGTTGTTGAGTTGGAATAAAAAAACTTTTGGAAACAAAGAGTGGCATCAACGGTTTAATTACCCTGATGTTGGGGTGTCCTTTTTATACCAAGATTTTAAGAATGAGTATTTGGGTGAAAACTATTCGTTATACGGGCATTATAATTTTTACTTATTGAAACGTCATATCATGTTTCGTGTGGGGCAAGGAATTACTTATGCGTCAAACCCATATGATAGCGATTCTAATTACAGAAATGTTGCTTTTGGATCACGTTTATTGAGCAGTACATATATAATGCTCAATTACAAGAAGGAGCGTTTGTTTAAATGGCCACTAGGTTTTCAAACTGGACTAACATTAACACATTATTCAAACGCTAATATTAAAGCTCCTAATACGAGCATCAATACATTTTCTGTTAATTTAGGACTAACATATAATTTTAATGACGAAGAAGATGTTGCTTACATTCATAGAGAGGAAGATTCGGTTTCTATAGATAAGAAAATCAAATACAATATAGCCTTAAGAGGCGGAATAAACCAAGGTGATGTTATAGGTACAAAGCAATATCCGTTTTATGTGGCGTCATTTTATGCTGACAAACGTTTTGGGCAATTGAGTGCAATTCACGTTGGAGTAGACGCTTTTTTTTCTATGTTTTTAAAAGAAGAGATTAAGTATAACTCTATTGCTTATCCAGAAAACAATGTAGATTCTAATACAGATTATAAACGAGTAGGACTATTTATTGGTCATGAATTGTTTATCAATAAAATGTCATTAATCACTCAGTTAGGGTATTATGTATATTACCCGTATGAATTTGAGATAAGAGTATATGAGCGTATTGGGCTAAAGCGTTATTTTGGAGATAAAATATTTGGCTCAATGACCTTAAAAGCACATGGTGCAGCGGCTGAAGCTTTGGAATTTGGT
>CAJXHW010000168.1 GCA_913054565.1 uncultured Kordia sp.
TTAAAAATATGCTCTTGAGTTTTTAATAGTGCTCCAGCAAGAATTTTTTTATAAATAATAACATCATGCTTTAGTTTTGGAGTAACAACATTGTCAATATTTTTTATAAAAATAAGATCCTCTTCAATGTCATTAAGGTTTTCAATTAATGCGCCATGACCAGAAGGACGAAATAACAATTCGTTTGTGTCCTCTCTAAAAAAATCATTTTTTGGAGTAACAGCAATTGTATTGGTTTTTTGTTTTTGATATGAGAAGCTAACGTCAAAGTTAGTACCGGTTTTCTCTGTCACTTGTTGCTGAATAGCATTCAGTTCCTCATTGAATTTTGAAGTATGTTCTTCAGAAATAGTGAAGTGTAATTTTGCTTTCCCGTTGTTAGAAGCGTACTCTGTTGCTTCGTATAAATGCTCCTTGAAAGCGGTAGAGTTTTCGTTTTTATACTTGTGAAATGGCAATAGCCCTTTTGGAAGTTTACCGTAATTAAGTTTGTTTTCATCTAACATGGTTTTGATAAAAACCACTGTTTTTTCATCAATATCTAACTGGTTGTAGTTTGAGGGAACAGTATTTAATACCTCTGTATAAAACGGCATTTTTTCCATACCAATTATAAATAATGCTAACTCTGGAGTTTTATTTTTATTAATATAAGCGTTGATTGATTCATGTGTAGAATTATAATCTTTTAAAAATTCAAATAAAAACTTAAACATTCTTGTAGCAGCTCCAGAAGCAGGTACAAATTTTAAAATGGAAAAGTTTGCTTTGTTGTTTTCGTAATATTTTAAAAAAGTATCTTCTTCTTTCTTACTTAATTTTAATATTCCATTGCCAATAGTGGCTGCGTCTTTTAAATTTATGGGTCTAATACCAGCCTCAAAACTTTGAAGTTGGGACATGACTTGTTCAACCGTTAATCCGTTAGAAATTATCTGATCGATATCTTTTTTTGTAAAAATCACTTAATTAATATGTGTTTAAATAGTTCTTGCAAAATAAACTAAATATTTAAAATAGCTATGAGTTACTAGTGTATAGTTGTTGAAAATTAGTTACGCTGGTAAACCTTCATTTTTAAGCCCATTCCGTAATTATTTAAACCTTCGGCTAATAATTTTGAACGCTGTATGTTTTGTTTTTCATACCTAATCCATTTATTATTATCTAGGAAGATTCGTTTAATAAAGGTTCTTTTTTCAGAAATTTCATTTGTAAAAGGAAGCAAAGGACGAAAAGTAGTAGAGACTTTTACGATACCTCTACGAGTTTTCACTTCTTGGTATTTTTTGTTAGGTAATAATTTCCCTTGCTTATCTGTATAGCCTAATATCTGTATAGAAACAAAAATACCATTATTAGGAATAAAAATATCATTTTCTGTAATGTCCAATTCAAATACTGATTCACTTTTTTCAGTAACTCTAAAAATGACCTTTTCATAACTTAAAATATCGCCAGGAAAACCATTATTGTTTTCATAAAAGTGAACTTTAAAAAGTGTTGAGAAAGGGCGTTTTTTTGCAGTAGATTTTTTACGTTCTTTCCAGTTAGAAGCTTCGGTTTTTATTGGTAAATAAAGTGTGGTGATTTGTTTGGGTTTTTGATTTTTGTTTGGGAAAAACACTGCTATTTCAGATTCTATTGTTGGTAGCCAGCATTTAAAATAATCATCATGTAGTGTAGGTTTTATATTCTCTATTTTAAATTTCCCAGTAGGTTTAACCTGTACAATAACTTCTTGTAATTCTTCGGCTAATCATTCTAATAAAATATTTTCAGACAGTTTATTAGTAGCTATTTTCAAATCTTTATAGCCTAATGAAGAGATGTGTAATGTGTCTATATCTTGATACAGTTTTTTTGTAAAGATGAACTTTCCGTCATCATCAGCAAAAATACCGTTACCGTTACCAAAAGAAATAGTAGCATAGGAAATAGGAAAACGAGTCTCTTTATCTTGAATTGTTGTTTGGCTATATGTTGTGCTGAATAAAAAACAGGAAAGGATGAGTATTAATTTCATGATACTTGGTTGTGTGTTTTATGCTTAAAGGCTAAAAGTTAATGTATATTTTTCAGAAAACCATGGTTTTCCTCAAAAGCAGTTCCAATAACGACCATGTCTGCACCAGAATCATAAGCGTCTTTTATTTGTGATTTATTACGAATTCCGCCACCTACTATCAATGGTATTGTAATAGCGTTTGCAACTGAAGAAATTAGGGTGTTGTTTACCGGGGTTTTAGCGCCAGAGCCAGCTTCAAGATAGATCAATTGTTTTCCGGAATATTGACCCGCTAAAGCAGTATTTACAATAAGTAAACTATTTGATTGCTCTATTGGTATGGTTTTACTTACTTTCTGTACTGCAGTCTTCACACCGCCGTTAATAAGAATATATCCGGTTGGAATGATTTCTAAGCTGCTATTTCGCAATAACGGTACTGCTTTTATTTGTTGTTCAATTAAGAATTCTGGATTCCTTCCTGATAACAAACTCAGAAATAATAGTCCGTTTGCAGCGTTTGTAATTTGATTAGTGTCTCCTGGAAATAGGAGTATAGGCAATGTTGTGTATTTTTTAACTTCTGAAACAAGGAGTTCGGTTTTATGATTTTCCACAATACTTCCACCAACAAAAATATGAGTAGCAGGGCTAGAAATAATTTTTGCTACAAGTTCTTCAACCAAGTCTACTTTAAGTTTATCTGGGTCAAGCAATATGGCTAGTAATTTTTGGCCACTAGCTTTCGCTTTTAGTATGTCTGTATAAATTTGCTGCATTAGTTTTTTAGTTCATTTGTGGCGTATACCAAAGTATAACCATCAAAAATATCAAAATAGATGTTATAGCTTTCGTTGAAAGGTTTTTTTAAGATGTGTCCTCTTGTTTGTTTTCTGTATAAATTAAATTCATCAATTGGCAAATGTTCAATAAATAATAAGCCGCCGTCTGGGTGAATTTTAAACAAGCTTTCCTTTGCTCCCCATATAACTGTAAGTTGTTCGGTCAGTTGTTCATCAATCAAATAATCAGATTCTTTTCCAATAAATTTAGAGGCTATACGTTGAATTTTATCTCTGTTTTTTTCAATGTCAACCCCAATTTCAGTGTCTGATATAGCTATTACGGAAAATTCAAAAGAGTGTGAAATGGTTATTTGTCTTCCGTCTTTTAAATGGGGTTTTCCGTCTTTAGTGTAATACAAATCAAAATCCGATAATCCAGCAACTTTTAATAATTTACGAACAGCTAAAAACCCTTTTTTATGCGATACTGATCGCATACCGTTAATCCTATTTTGACTATGTTCATTTAATAAAATAGACGATTCTAAAGTTTGTAAAGATTCGTCTATTTTCCATATAAACAATGTAGTGGTGGTGTTATGTGTAACAGTCTTGTATAATGGCATTTATGGTTGTATTGTCTTATGTTATATAAAGGAGAATGTTGTAAAACCTAATGATTTTTAAAAGTTATTATGTATCTTTGCACACGCAAAAATTGCTATATAACAAACCTACATAATTTTTTAGTAGGGATTATAAAAATAAAAAAAAACAGCAAATTATGAGTACAAAAACAGCTGCATATGTTCCGTATAAAGTTAAAGATATTTCTTTAGCAGATTGGGGTAGAAAAGAAATTGAATTAGCAGAAGCAGAAATGCCTGGGTTAATGTCTTTAAGAGAAGAGTATAAAAATGAGCAACCTTTAAAAGGGGCTAGAATTGCAGGTTGTTTGCACATGACAATTCAAACGGCTGTTTTAATAGAAACATTACAAGCTTTAGGTGCAGAGGTAACATGGAGTTCTTGTAATATTTTTTCTACACAAGATCAAGCTGCAGCTGCAATTGCCGGAGCAGGAACTGCTGTGTATGCATGGAAGGGATTAACTGAGGAAGAATTTGATTGGTGTATAGAGCAGACTTTATTTTTTGGTGAAGATAGAAAGCCATTAAATATGATTTTAGATGATGGGGGAGATTTAACAAATATGGTGTTAGATAAATACCCAGAGTTAGCTGCTGGGATTAATGGTTTGTCTGAAGAAACAACTACAGGGGTTCATAGATTATATGAAAGAGTAAAAAACGGAACATTGCCAATGCCAGCAATTAATGTAAATGATTCTGTAACAAAATCTAAGTTTGATAATAAATACGGTTGTAAGGAATCTGCAGTTGATGCAATTCGTAGAGCAACAGATATTATGTTAGCAGGAAAACGTGTAACTGTTTGTGGTTATGGAGATGTTGGAAAAGGAACAGCAGCTTCTTTTAAAGGTGCGGGCTCTATTGTAACAGTTACAGAAATTGACCCAATATGTGCGTTACAAGCAGCAATGGATGGTTTTGAAGTGAAAAAATTAGAAACTGTTGTGGGTAATTCTGATATTATCATTACAACTACAGGGAACAAAGATATTATACAAGGTCGTCATTTTGAAGCAATGAAAGACAAGGTTATTGTATGTAATATTGGTCACTTTGACAATGAAATTGACATGGCTTGGTTAAATAACAATCATGGAAATACAAAGGATACGATCAAACCTCAAGTTGATAAATATAAGGTAAACGGAAAAGATATTATTGTTTTAGCCGAAGGTCGTTTAGTGAACTTAGGTTGTGCAACAGGTCACCCAAGTTTTGTGATGTCTAATTCATTTACAAACCAAACTTTAGCACAAATAGAACTTTGGAAAAATGCTAAGGCGTACCAAAATGATGTTTATATGTTGCCAAAGCATTTAGATGAAAAAGTTGCAAAACTACACTTAGCTAAAATTGGTGTTGAACTTACTGAATTGCGTGAAGATCAAGCGTCTTATATTGGAGTGACGGTAGATGGGCCTTATAAGCCAGAACACTACAGATACTAGTTAAAAGAGATTAGAATGACATAAAAAAAGCCCTGAACTTTA
>CAJXHW010000169.1 GCA_913054565.1 uncultured Kordia sp.
TTTCACAACTTCTTTAAGTGCTATTAATAATGAAGGATTGCTAAAAAAGAAAGTAATAGTTAGCTCTTCTGAAAGAGATGCTGAAATTTTTGTGAATGGTAAATTAATGGGAACTGGAGAAGTAGAAGTTGTTATCATGAGACGAAGCTGTGTTACTGTTCTTGTAAAGAAAGTAGGTTTCTTAAAATCTAAAGTGGTTTTTTGTAATAAAAAAAATGCTCCCAGACCACCAAAAACATACTATGTTGATCTTAAGAAAGACGAAGCCTATGATTCTTCGGTTCAAACCGATTTAGCAAATGTTGATGTAGAAATTGAAACAAAAAAAGACAGCAAAGTTGCTTGGAAATTATTGAGTCAGATAATAACAGGATATTTTGATGTCATTGAAATTACTGATAGAGATACTGGATATATGAGAACTTCTTGGTCTGTTAAAAGTTTTGATCAATCTACCATAAGAACAAGAGTAATCTTAAAAGAATCAAATACTTCTCCTTTGAAGTATAAAATAAAGTTGGTGTGTGAAATTACTCAATTCACTGGAGCCAGTGTTAAAAAAGATGAATTATACAGTGAATGGGTTAGAATCCTTAGAAAATATAAAGACCTGATTTCAGAATTACAATCTAGGTTATAATAAATAATAGTATTTTTAATTCAAAGAATTCCTCGATGCCTTTCATCGGGGATACTTTGTTAAATATATATTCTACATAAATTTAGAGTTTGATAAAAAAGTATTTACTCGTATTGTTTGCCTTCATTAGTCTAAGTCTTTCTGGTCAGACAAATTACATTCAATATACAGTAAAGGATGGCTTATCTCAGATGCAGTGTATGAAACTGATTCAAGACCATCAAGGATATATTTGGATTGGAACTAAATGGGGCCTCAGTAAATACGATGGCATTACATTTAAAAATTATTTTATCAATGAAGGGTTATCAGATAACCGTATAATTGAAGTTAAAGAAGATAAAAATGGTATTATTTGGGTTTTAACTCAAGATGGTTTGTCTTCCATAATAGATGACCATATTACACATTTCCCTACAAAAAAAAACTTTCTCTTTAAAAATGATCACCTCGTTATAGATCCTAGAAATAAAAATACGCTATGGATTATTGAAGGATATTTTAACAAGCGGTTAATTAAATTTTCAAATGGTGTCTATGAGACAAAATATACTTCTAAGAAAGGAAACTTAACAGGTATAAGTTTTGATGATACAGAAAAGAAAATTGTTTTTACTGAAACAATTCAAACCAAATCGAAAGTGCTTAGCTATAAAGATGATACTCTAAAAACTGAACAGCAGATTGAAGGGTATGGGTTTATTTTAAAACATAATGATCAATTAGCTATTAAATCAAAAAGTAAAGAGACTACAATCTATAAGCTTACTCAAAAAGATACGTTGCCCTTATTTAAATTTGAAAAAAGGATTGACATCGTCAAACGTTTAAACGATAGTACTATTATTTTTTCGACCGCTGAGTTTGCCCCTAGAATGCCTGTTAACATTCTCATCCACAACAAGCTTTTAAAAACAACAAATCATTTTGATCAGATCAACGATCTTTTACAAGACAGCGAGGGAAATATTTGGGTCGCTTCAGAGACAGGGTTATTTAAAATTGTTCCTTTTTATAATTATTCTAAAAAAGACAATATGCCTAACTATGTCTGGTCTGTTCAAGAAGATCGTCATAAAAACATTTGGTTTGCATCTTATAGCAACAACTACTTACATTACCTCAACGGAGGAGTCATTCAAAAACACCCAAAAAAATTTTTAAATACTGCTTTTTATATGGGCGGTATTCAAGCTCAGACTGGACATAATTATTATCCAACAAATAGTGGTGTAATTATCTCTGATGGAAACTCGTTTTCAAGTCTTGACTTACCTGAAAAAGAAGCTGTATTGTCGATTTTTGAAGATAGAGCTACTTCTAATTTATACTTTGGAAGCTATAAAGGTCTATTTATTAAAAACAAAAAAGGCAGCTATTTGCACAATACAGATTTTGTTAAAGGAAAAGAAGAACTTGTTCTTAAAATTGTAAAAAACAAAAAAGGAGAGCTTTGGTTTGTTACTAAAAAATCATTTGGAAGAATTAATGAATCTGGAGATATCACTTATAAGAATGAAAATATTAATAGCGGATTAAGCATTCATTCTGACACGAGAGGTAATCTTTGGATAGGAACTAAGAACAATTTTTATTTTTTTGATTACCAAAGCATCATCAGTATTCAGCACCCCGAATTAAAGTATATGATTGGGTCTGTTATAGGAACAAATGACAATCAGATTGTCTACGGAGGACTTCGCGGTATTGGGATACTCGATTTAGACGAGTTTTATAAAGTTTATAAGAATTCCAAAACATCAAAAGCAATTAATGCTGAAAGTTTTGTCACTTATTATTCCAGTTCGCATGGATTTATGGGAGAAGAGATTGGACAAAATGGAATATTTAAAGACAGTAAAGGCAAAATTTGGGTACCAACAAACACTAATGTTGTGATGTTTAATCCCAAAGATTTAAAAAGGAATACAAAACCTCCTAACACTTACATAACCCATTTAGAATCATCCCCTGACAATATCAATTGGACAAAAATAGATAGCACTAAAAGGCTTCATCATTCTAATAAGAACATTCGTTTCAATTATATTGGAATTTCTCATACAGCTCCAAAGGAAGTATGGTATAAATACCGATTGCTTGGGTTTAGTAATGAATGGATAAACGCCACAAAGAACCGTCAAATAACCTACACTAATTTAGATCCTGGAAATTATACATTTGAATTGAAAGCTAAAAACAATAATGGTTTTTGGAACAAAAAAACGATTGTAAGTTCTTTTGAAATAAAATCTGTGTTCTGGAAAACCGTTTGGTTTCAAATACTATGTTTAATAGCCGTTATTATTATTCTTTATCAAATAATTACTTTTTTCTACCATCAAAGAAAACGAAAAATAGAATTCTCTGAGAGGTTAAATGCATTGCAAATGAAGGCTATACAATCTCAACTATATCCTCACTTATTATTTAATGCCGCTTCTGCAACCGGTTCTGTTATATATAAAGAGAATAAGGACAAGGCATATGATTTTGTTGTAAAACTATCTCAACTAATGAGAAGAGCTTTAGTAGATAATCAGAAATCTTATAAGAGTTTACAAGATGAATTAGATTTTGTAAAAAATTATTTAGAAATTCAAAAAATTCGATTTTCAGAGCGTTTCGATTATAGAATAAGTATTGATTCTAAAACAAGTATGGTTATTAAAGTTCCACAAATGGTGGTGCAAACTTATGTAGAAAATGCAATAAAACATGGTTTAGAGCCTTTAAGAAAAGGAGGTCTTTTGAATATTGAAATTACATCAGAACAAAACTTCATACAAGTTGTAATTGAAGACAATGGGATTGGAATTAAAGAAGCAAAAAAAAATAATACAGAAGGAACTCGTTCAGGTATAAAAATAATGAACGAAATTTATAAAATCCATAATGAAAATTCTCCTAATAAAATTAAAGTAACGCTGATTGACTTATATGATGAAGGGGGAAAAGGAACTAAAGTAATCATTCATTTTAATTTAAAATAATGTCCGTTAAAAGTATAAAAGCAGTTATTATAGAAGATGAGAAAGAAGATATGCATTTGATGGAGAGTCTATTGAAGAGTCATCAACAAATCGAAATTGTAGCTAGAGCAAATGATATCGAAAATGGAGTTGCTGTAATTTCGTTAAACAAACCTGATTTAATTTTTCTTGACATCAACTTATACGGCAGACTTTCCTTTGAAATCATAGATGTAATTCAAAACTCACCCTTAAACCCTAAGGTTATTTTTACAACGGCTTATGATAATTATATGAATAAGGCATTCAAGTATGCTGCCTTTGATTACTTATTAAAACCTATAGATAGGTCTGAGTTACAAGAAACAATTGATCGCTATTTAAAAAATATTGATCAGGTAGATTTGAAGAAAAGCTACGAGCGATTTAATGAGGTAAAAAAGAAATTGATTTTTAATACAACTGAAGGTTTTGAGATTATAAAGCCATCCTCAATTGTATACTTAGGAACAGTAAAAGGGCAATCATATACAGAGTTTTTTATGGAGAATGGAACTACTATTGTAGTTACAAAAGGTATTGGAGAGATAGAACCTTTATTATCTGAACCTAACTTCGTTAAAATTCATCGGTCTTATATTTTAAACTTAAACTATCTAAAGAAAATAAACAGGATTAGAGGTATTTGTTATCTGGAGAGTGCAACCAGCAGATATACAATCCCTATTTCGAAAGAAAAAATAAAACAGTTAAAGCAACAGTTGTAGCTATTATTGATTTTGTAAAGTAAAAGAGGCCCCTTAAAAAAGAAGCCTCTCTAAAACCAACTATACTAATATTGTTCTAACAGATAATTAATCAAATCTGTTGTTGTAACAATACCAACCAACTCTTCTCCGTCAACAACAGGCAATGCATGAAATTCTTCTCTAGATAAAATCTCTGCAACTTCCTTTATTGTTGTTTTTGGTGATACCTTAACCAAGTTTTTTGCCATTACTTGTTCTATTGTGAACATATTGTACACCATAGTATCTACATCTGTTTCATCTTCATAGACTGCATCTGCGTAGCTTATTCTCAACAGGTCTGTATAACTCAGCATTCCTATGATTTCTTTTCCATTAACAACCGGTATATGTCTAATCGTATGATCTTTGAATAATCTTTCTGCAGTTGTTAAATCATCTGTGTGATTTACTGTAATTAAATCTTTGGTCATTATTGTGGAAACTAACATTCTTTTTTTCATGATTTCTGTTTTAAATTCTAACTCAAATTTCCAAGAAAAACAATTAGTAAAAAATGATAT
>CAJXHW010000170.1 GCA_913054565.1 uncultured Kordia sp.
TTTGCTGAAAAATTAGAGCTTCAGAAATAATCTAAAAAAAAACTACTTATTCATTTTTAATATGTTGAGTAAGTAGTTTTTTATAATGGGTTAATTATTTTTGGAGTGAATTGTTTATAGCTTCAATATAGCTAAGTAATTCTTCTTTTCCGTGATAATTACTTGATGACGTTACAAAATGTTGAGGGCATTCTTCCCAAGTTTCAAGCATAATTTCTTGATAACGTGCAATATTTCTTTTCAAAGCTTCTGGTTTTAACTTATCTGCTTTTGTGAAAATAATATTAAAAGGCACCTGATTTGTGCCAAGCCATTCCATGAATTCTAAATCTACTTTTTGTGGTTCGTGTCTGCTGTCAACTAGTACAAAAGCACATAGCATTTGTTCACGTTTTGCAAAATAATCTGTAATAAACTTTTGAAATGTTTTTTTTGATTTTTTTGACACTCTAGCATAACCATATCCAGGTAAATCAACTAAAAACCATTCTTTGTTGATTATAAAGTGATTGATTAATTGTGTTTTTCCTGGTCGACCAGATGTTTTTGCTAAACTTTTTTTATTGGTCAACATGTTTATTAATGAAGATTTACCAACATTAGAACGCCCAATAAAGGCGTATTCAGGATAGCGTTCTTTTGGGCATTTTGCAACCAATGAGTTGCTAACTACAAATTCAGCAGATTTAATTTTCATTATCGTGTAACTGTTGTCAACGGACTGTTGAGGGTTATAATTTTCGTTTTGTTAACCACTCGTCTAGTAGTTTGTTAAACTCATTTGGGCGTTCCATCATGGCTGCATGACCACATTTGTCAATCCAAAATAAATCTGAGTCAGGTAGTAAATCATGAAATTCATCAGCAACATTTGGGGGTGTTACGGAATCGTTTTTTCCCCAAATTATACATGTAGGCTGATTCATTTTTGGTAAATCTTTAGCCATATTATGTCTGATAGCACTTTTAGCAATAGCTAAAGTTCTTATGAGTTTGTTTCGGTCGTTTACAGTATCGTAAACTTCATCAACAATTTCTTTTGTAGCTATTTTTGGGTCATAAAAAACGTCTTCAGCTTTTTTCTTAATAAATTCATAATCACCTCTTTTAGGATATCCATTTCCCATAGCACTTTCATACAATCCAGAACTTCCTGTTATAATTAAAGCCTTAACATAATCAGGATACATTTTTGAAAAGTATAGGCCAATATGTCCTCCTAATGAGTTTCCTAACAAGATAACCTTGTCTAATTTTTTAAAATCAAGGAAGGCTTTAACGTAATTAGCATAACTTTTTACATTGGTTTTTAGTAGTGACAAACTGTAAATAGGTAGTTCAGGAATAATTATTTTATATCCTTTTTTTGGGAAATAATCTGTAACACCTTCAAAGTTGCTTAAGCCCCCCATTAAACCGTGTAAAACCACAATTGGCGTGCCTTCACCAGCTTCAATAAAATTGTATTCTTTTTCCTTTTTAAGTGTAAACTTCATAAAATAGCATTGTACCAATAGTTGCAACAATAGTATTACAACCAATGTTTTCTAATTGGCAAATCTACGGTTTTTTTTTGACATGATTTCTACTCTAATTCACGCTATAAAGTGAATTCAATAATGTTTTTAACAGTCTCATAATGCAATGTTTACGTTATGTAGAGGCTGTAGTGGTAAAACTTATTAACAAAGTGGGTTTATGTGGTAAAATGTGGTAAAATTCTTCATATCTTTGAAAAAAGAAAAGTCAAACTGAATTTGTGATAAGTTTAATAGGGACATATGAATGTAAAATAGATGCAAAAGGACGTGTCATGCTACCTGCTGCGTTAAAAAAACAATTGTCTCCTGTTTTAGAAAATGGATTTGTGTTAAAAAGATCTGTCTTTCAACCGTGTTTAGAGTTGTACCCAATAGAGGAGTGGAATTTGTTGATGCAAAAAGTAAATAAACTTAATAGGTTTGATAGAAAGAATAATGATTTTGTAAGACGTTTAACTGCTGGGGTGAAAATGATTGAATTGGATAGTTCTGGTAGGCTATTGGTAGCAAAGGATTTGATAGGGTATTCTGGTTTAGCAAAGGAAATTGTTATTTCGTCCGCAGTGAATATTCTTGAAATTTGGGATAAAGATAAGTATGAAACAGCTATAGACGATGCTGCAGGTGGATTTGCTGATTTGGCAGAAGAAGTTATGGGTGGTAAAAACGATGAGATAGATGGAATATCATAATCCAGTATTATTAAAGGAAACGGTAGATGGGTTAAATATAAACCCTGACGGTGTGTATGTTGATGTCACTTTTGGTGGCGGTGGGCATTCAAAAGAAATTCTATCACGGCTAAGTGAAAAAGGACGTTTGTTTGCTTTTGATCAAGATGAGGATGCCTTGAATAACGTGATAGATGATGAGCGGTTTACATTGATACATGAGAATTTTAGGTTTATAAAGCGATTTCTTCGTTTTCATGGTGTGAGAAAAGTTGATGGGATTTTAGGTGACTTTGGAGTGTCGTCACATCAATTTGATGAAGCGGGTAGAGGGTTTTCTATTCGATTTGATGCAGAGTTGGATATGCGTATGAGTAAGAAGATGAAAACGTCAGCTTATGATGTTGTTAACGGTTATTCAGAAGATGCGTTACGACGAATGTTTTCTGTTTATGGTGAGTTGACAAATGCAAAAGCCATAGCGGCTACAATAGTAGCGTCTCGAGAAGAGAAAATAAATACAATTGAAGAGTTGAAAACTGTTGTAAGTAAATTTTTGCCCCAACATGCGGAGCACAAAGTTTTGGCAAAAATATTTCAAGCAATCCGAATTGAAGTTAATGAAGAGCTTTTGGTTATTGAGGAGTTTTTATTACAAACACCAGAGTTGTTAAACAAGGGGGGGCGTTTGAGTTTGATATCTTATCATTCATTAGAGGACAGATTAGTGAAGCGCTTTATAAGAAGTGGGATGTTTGAAGGTGAGCCGGAAAAAGATTTTTATGGTAATATATCTGTTCCGTTCAAGAAAAAAGGAAAAATGATTGTGCCTTCTTTAGAAGAAATAAAAATAAATAATAGGGCAAGAAGTGCTAAACTAAGAATAGCTGAGCGTATTGAAAACTAAGTTTCTAAATATTTTAAAAGGACGCTTTTTAGTAGATGAAGATGCGGTTAAAAACTGGAGATTTATTGGCTTTTCAATTCTCTTGATTTTAGTGATGATTGCAAGTTCTCACAAGGCTGAGAAAAAAGTGTTTGAAATTGGAGATTTAGATAAGAAGGTAAAAGAATTAAGGTCAGAATATGTTGATTTAAGATCACAGTTAATGAAATTAAAAATGGAGTCTAAAATATTAGAGAAGATGTTGGCAAGAGGTTTGAAGTCTTCTGAGGTTCCTCCAAAGAAAATAAAAGTAATAGAAAAATAGTTTTTAGTTGTGTCAGTTGCCAGTAAGAACATATTGAATAGGTTGTATGTTGTAGTGCTAGTTTTTTTAGTAATTGCAATGTTTATCGTGTATAAATTATTCAGTATTCAATATGTTCATGGCAACAAATACAGAGAGTTGGCTTTACAGCGTACGGTTAAAAAAGATGTAATTAAAGCCAATAGAGGGAGTATTTATGCTGATGATGGTAGTTTATTGGCTACATCAGTTCCTAAATATGACATCCGTTTTGATGCGGTGACGGTTTCAAAGGATGACTTTACAGAAAATATTACACCATTATGCGACTCTTTAGCATTATTGTTGGGTAAAAATTCGTCTTATTATAAATCAAAATTAAAAAAAGCTAGACGAAACAAGAATCGTTATACGTTAATAGCTAGAAATCTTGGGTATTCAGATTATATAAAAATAAAAGGGTTTCCAATTTTTAATTTAGGAGCTTATAAAGGAGGGATTATAGTTGAGCAACATACAATTAGAGAGCACCCAATAGCTGAGATTGCTAGAAGAACAATAGGTTGGCAGGGCTCGGGAGCCGGTATTGAAGGGGCGTATGGTAAGGAGTATTTAGAAGGGGTAAATGGCGAACGTTTGAAACAAAAAATTGCCAAAGGACAATACAAGCCAATTAATGATGAAAATGAAATAGAGCCTAAAAACGGGTTAGATGTTGTGTCAACAATAAATGTAAATATTCAAGATATTGCACATCATGCGCTGTTAGAACAATTGGGGAAATTTGAGGCAGAACACGGAACAGTAGTTGTTATGGAAACAAATACAGGTGAAGTGAAGGCTATATCTAACTTAAAGCGTAATTCAAAAGGACGGTATTCAGAGCAATTAAATCATGCGGTAGGGGAATCTCATGAGCCAGGGTCTACATTTAAATTAATGGTCATGGTGGCGGCTCTAGAAGATAAAGCTATAGATTCTAGTACCGTAGTTGATACTGAGAATGGGGTGTTGACTTTTTATGGAAAACATGTTAGGGATTCAAGAAGAGGGGGGTATGGTAAAATATCAGCAGCACGTGCTTTTGAAGTATCATCAAACACAGGTTTTGTGAAAATTGTTCAAAAAGGATTTGAGAATGATCCAGAACGATTTGTTAACAGGCTTTATAATATGGGGCTTAATGAGAAGTTGGGCTTGTCTATAAAAGGAGAGGGAAGACCAATGATTCCTCATCCAAATGATAAAATATGGAGTGGAATTTCATTGCCATGGATGGCTTATGGTTATGGAGTGTCTTTAACCGCTTTACAAACACTAACGTTTTATAATGCTATTGCAAATAATGGTGAAATGGTGAAGCCGCGTTTTGTTAAAGAGATTAGGGATTTTAAAAGTAGTAAACCTATCAAGACTTTTGAAAAGGAAATTTTAAACCCTAAAATTTGTTCAGACGCGACTATAGGTAAGGTTAAAGAAATGATGAAGAATGTTGTTGTTCGTGGTACGGCTACGAATATT
>CAJXHW010000171.1 GCA_913054565.1 uncultured Kordia sp.
ATGAATTTCATTAGAGAAATTTAATGAGTTATCAAATGACTTTGAATAAAGTTTAACACCTTTAATATCATATATATCTACAATAATATTTTTTCGTGAGTTTGATTTCAAGCCAATAGTAAAAGTTCCTTTATTAGGATTGGGTGAAAGCTTAAGTTTTTCAAAAGCATTATGACCAACGCTTAAAGCAGGATCATTAAACACCTTTAATTTTCCTAAGTTTATTAAATATGGGTTTACAGTTGTGCTTGAACTTAACTCAAAAGCTATCATAACAATATTTTTTCCACTGTAAGCCCCAAGGTTTATTGTATTAGTATTCCAATCAATAGATGTACTATTACCTAGAGCAAAAGGAACAAGATTTGTTGGATTATCATCAAACGCTACTAACACGTTCACATTTGTTGGCGCTATCTGACCTGTTTTGTAAGTTAGTTCTAATACTGTTTCTGTTGTTACAGTTAAGTTGGTTTTATATAACTTAATAGTTGAAGGGGCTCCTCCTATAATCATTCCATCAAACTTTACTGAACTACCACCATTATAAGCATCATTAAAATCATAAGAAGCGCTAATTGACGAACTTCCTTCAAGAGCAAATTGCCAAGTAGGTAACACATCTTGATCAGACATATTATGCCAATCACTAGAGCCTGTCTGAACACCAGTGGTAAATTTCTTTCTACCATGCCCTGTATTAAAACTTGTTTCAAATGGGAGCGTTGTAATTGATGAACTTGCAGGTACCCAATTAGATAGTCCTTTAAAACCAGAAGCGTCAACTATTGAAGGATTATGATCTGCTCCCCCAAACATATGTCTTTCTGCCTCATAAAAGTTCAACCTATCATTAGGATCATTATTAAAATTACTATACTGAGTATTATTATATATAACATTAGATGCGAATAGGCCTAAGGATGTATACGCTACAGATGTTGTTGAATTATGAATGTCACTCATCCAATTATTTCCACCAGTTTCAAAAACAGGTTGGTTTCTTCCTGGCCATAAATCGACCCCAGAAAAAACATCATAAGGACTTCTTCCTAATGCATTTGCATTACTATTAGAAGCTTCTGGCCACTGGTACGTATTCCAGAAAAAATTAGTAAACATACCACTACTTACACGTTGTTCATACCCGTCAGACATATCATTATTTTCATCATTCTGTAAAAATGCATTATTATTTCCGTTTAAATAATTCTGCCAACTCACTGTACCACTTAATAACATGGCATCATACCAAATAACTTCTTTACCTAAAGGTTCTATTGCGGCAGTTAATTCTCTAACAAACTCATACATCAATTGTCCGTTGGTTGCGTTTGTATCAGTTTCTTCATTTATAAACCAGCCATCAAAATTATAATACTCAATTATATTAGTAAGTTTGGTTACTGCAATAAAATTACCCGCACCATCTTTTTCAAGAAAGTTTGTCATTGTTGCTGTAGAACCTCCCCAAGCATTAGGTGCAAAAAACACATTACCAAATACTTTAACGCCATTTTTATGTGCTGCATTCACCCAAGGTGCAGAAGGAATTTGAACAGTGTCATCTGCAGTACCACCAAACCATACTAACTTATCAATATAAGCCCAGTGTGTAAAATTATAATAATTGAAAACAGGTTGTTCACCATTATAATTACCAAAGTTATTCATCCCATCTGGTAACCAAGCAATTTGAATATCATTAGCTAATGCTGAATTTAATTGAGTACTCGTGTTAATAAAGCGAGGTGCTAAAATTTCTGTAGCAATATTATTAGCATCTGCTGTTGTTCCGCCAACGGTCCAAGTTTTTAATTCGTTTACTGATAAAATAAAAGGAGGATCATTAACAATTTGTGCTTTAGTTTTAAAAACCATTAATAGCATTATTAATGTTATTAGTAATTGTTTATTCATCTATATTAGTTTTAATTTTTAAATAAAAAAAAGAGCTAAACAATCAAATTGCTTAACTCTTTTAGCAATTTGGGGCAAATTATAATAGTTGTTTTTCTAGTCTAGTTATTTGGCGATCAAGTACTGAGTTTTCTTTTTCAAGAATATCTATCTCAACCTGCTGTTCTTTTACTGCATTTACTAATACAGCATTCATTTTAGAGTAATCCATTGAAACTGGTTTTCCTTGTTCTCTAGATACTATTTTAGAGTTCTTATCATTATAAGTAACTACCTCAGGAATAACTTTACTTACTTGCTCTGCTATATAACCAACAGTGTACAAGTTTGATTTATCAGAAAAGTATTGATACTTCACTGGTTCAATTTTTAATATATCTGCTAATCCATATTCTAATTCAGAAATGTTTTTTTTGTAAGTTTTAGAACTCGCCACGTTAAATGCTGTAGCTGTAATTGGTATTGAAGCTCCTGGGTTACTGAAATTTTTACCGCAATAAATTCTATCAACCCAATCATATCCTGCTCCTGCGGTATTGTTTACATTATACCCACCCAAGTAAATAGCATTTGGATTAAAACCTGCATCTGTGTACATTCCGATTAACTCATAAGCTCTAGCTGGAGAAAAAGATACTATTTTTGAGCTTAAAACTGCATTACCAGAGCTTTCAAGTAAAACTCTGTCTGATTCTACTGCAAATTTTGCTGGATTAGTTTTATTGACAATTGTACCAACCTCAACATTGTCGGTATTTGCATTGTACATATCATTTCCTGAAACTATCCAATCATTATCTAGCCCCATAGGCTCCCAATTTGCATTACCAAAAGCATCCGTTGTTAACACTAAACCAGCAGCCTCGGTTCCACTTACTAATCGTATTGCAGGAGCTGTTTCTTCTATATGTAGTAAAATTGTTGGACTAGTTGTACCAACTCCAACATTACCTGTATTAGCATTATACATGTCATTTCCTACAATAGTCCAATCAGTATCTGCTAATGCTGAACCAGCAATTGGCACCCATTTTGCACCATCCCAATAGTGAAAACCTACTCCTGTAGCTATAGTAGTATTGTAAACCAATAAACTTTCTGCTGGTGTGACAACTGGTGCAGGTGTATTCAAATCTAAAATTGTCACTCTAGGAATTAATATTCCTTTATCTGTAGCAGTAACATCTAATATTGAACTCGGATCTGGAGTTGTAGTTCCAATACCTGCCTGAGAAAAAATGGCTAAAGGAAGAACTAGTAATATTTTTAATAAATGATTTTTCATTAATTATGTGTTTTTTTTTTTAGATTATTAAATAGTATTATTTCTTAGCCTTATCTAAAAGTGCTTGCTCAATTCTAGCTAATCGTTTTTTAGGTGCTTCATTATTACTTTTAAGCTGCTGAACTTTAGAATATTGTTCTTTGACCGCATTAACCAACACAGCACTCATTTTTGAATAATCCATCGATACTGGTTTCCCTTCTTCTCTAGAAACAATCTTATGAGCTTCATTTTCATGAGACACAACTTCTGGTATTACTTCACTTACTTCTTCAGCAATAAAACCAATTGTATAAAGTCCTGTTTTATCAAAATTATATTGATATTTTACTGGTTTTATTTTCAATATCGCAGCTAAACCATAATCCAAATCTGAAATATTTTTCTTGTAATTTTTTGAACTTGCAACATTAAATGCTGTTGCTGTTATTGGAAGAGAACCATTTGTACCACCACATATAATCTGGTCAGCATTATCATACCCATTTCCTGAATGGTTTACATTATACCCTCCTATAAAGATAGCATCACCATGCCAAGTTGGATAACTACCTATAAGCTCATACCCTTTACTTGAAGATGTGTTATATGTACTATAAACAGCATCATTACCACTATTCTCTATTAGCATTCGCTGTCCGTACACATGAAATTTTTCAATTGGCGCTGTTGTTCCAACACCAACATTTCCTGTATTAGCATTATAAATGTCTGTACCAGAAATTAACCAATCACCATCATCCCCTACATCTTGCCATGACCCATTACCTAAAGCATCCGAAGTCAATACTCTTCCAATTTGCTCATTACCATCTACAATTCTTATTGTTGGTGGCGCTGTTGCGGTAATCACTATATCATCTACTGCTGCACCCCAATCATTGTTACCTGTATACCTAAAATGTAGTGAATAATTAACCCCAGAAGTTACAGTATGAATACCTGAATAGTTCGCGTCTAAATCATCTGACGTAAGATCTAACAATGTTACTACTGAAACAGGAGATGTTGACTCTAAAGTTACTACAAATCTATCTCCTCCATTAGAATTAAATCCATAATTAAAAGATATATTGATTAATGATTCTGTTGTACTAAAAGGTCCTTCTACTAGAATTTGATCCATATCACAAGTCTCATAGCTAATGTATGCTCTATTATTAGTACACGTTGAACACGAAGCAGAAGAGCTGAATGCGTCAACATACCAAATGTTATTTGGCGTACATGTATTACTAGGTCCTGTTACAGATGTAACACCTCCGGATTCAAAATCATTTGAATATACAGCTGCAGCTCCAGCAACTGCACTTTCTACATGCAACTTAGCTGTCGGAGTAGTTGTACCAACACCTACATAACCAGAATTAGCATTGTACATATCGTTTCCTACAACTGTCCAATCACCATCATTTGCCGCAGCTCCTGATAATGGAGTCCATTTAGCGCCGTCCCAATAATGAAAACCAACACCAGTTGCAATAGTTGTGTTATACACCAGTAAACTTTCTACGGGGGCAGTTACTGGAGCAGCAGTATTTAAATTTGCAATTGCAACTCGAGGAACCAACACTCCTTTGTCTGTAGCATCAACTTCTAACATTGAACTAGCATCGGGAGTTGTTGTACCAACACCTACTTGAGAATAAATAGCCATTGGCAGTAATACTAAACTAAATAATATTTTCTTCATAATAATCTTGG
>CAJXHW010000172.1 GCA_913054565.1 uncultured Kordia sp.
GTGAATCAACTTAATTTCAAATAGTTTATCCCAATTTTTTCCAGTAACAAAAATTGTATTAGTATCAGGATTGTAAGCAATACCGTTTAAAACATTCAGGTTGGCATGCTGAGTTACCTTTTTACGTAATGAATTACAGTTTACAACTGCATCAACCTCTCCATTAACAGGGTTGATTATAGCAATACCATTACGTTGGTATATATTAGCATAAATTCTACCGTCAATCCATTCCAATTCATTAACACTCTTTATTTTACTTGAGTTATTATAGATTTGAATGTAATCTTCCTCTTCAAGAGTTTCAGGATTTAACGTCCATATTTTTTCTGTTCCGTCAGATTTATACAATGTTTTTCCATCATTACAAATACCCCATCCTTCATGACTTTTCTTATATTTAAATGTTTTTGTTTTTGTAAAATTAACTGGATTGTAAACAAAGCCAATACGCGACTCCCAAGTTAATTGGTATAAGTTGTCATTTAATATTGTTAAGCCCTCTCCGAAGTGTTTCGGGTCTAAATCAATTTTTTGTATAATATTACCCGTTTTATAATCTACTTTTCTAAGCGATGATTTTCCGCGTTGCCCAGTACTTTCATACAACTCACCCTTATAAAACTCTAAACCTTGGGTGTAAGCATTAATATCATGAGGGTACTCATTAATAATTTCAAAGTTTAATACTTTAGGTTTATGCTGTGCTAAAATTTCAATTTCTTTTTTTATAATAACAATGTCATTATTATAATTAAAAGTAGCTTTTAAAGTTTTTGTTCCTAACTTACCAGAATCAAAGGTGAATTTTGGAGATTCAATTTTTACGTCATCTATAAAGTAAGACATGTTGGTAATTTCGAGATTTTTCTTGTTTAAAACAGAGAAATTAACAGTCTTACCAAAGCTATATTTGTCTTTTTTTGCATTAGTTTCAATAGAAAATAATTTATTTACATCTTTTTCTTCTTCTGTGCAGGCTATAAACAAAACGCTTAAAAATATGATTGTTAATGTGTTAAGGGATTTCATGCTAATAATTTGATTTTTTAGCAAGGTAAATCAATTAAATCAGATTAAAAAATGATTGTGTACTATCAAAAAGGTTGTATATTTGCATCGGCAAGTCCTACACAACTAGCTCCTGTTGAATCCTCCAGGGCGGGAACGCAGCAAAGGTAGATGGTTGAGCAGTGTGATGTAGGTCGCTTGCCATTTTTTGTGCGCAAAAGTTAAACTTCACAATGCATCACAATATTTCTAATTTTATTTTCGGTTACTTCATTTCAAAAAATGTATTTTTACAGTGTTTTTTAAACATTTAAATGACACTAATGACAAAAGTTGTATTGATTACTGGCGGATCTTCAGGAATAGGGAAGTCTGTAGCACATTTTCTTACCGAAAAAGGTTTTATTGTTTACGGTACGAGTAGAAATCCTCAAAAAATTACTGAACAATTACCATTTAAATTAATCGCTTTAGATGTTTCCGATGCAACTACAATAGCATCTGCTGTTCAAACTATTATTAAAAAAGAAGGATGTTTAGACGTCGTTATTAATAATGCTGGGGTTGGAATTACAGGACCAATTGAGGAAACACCAGATGTAGAAATCAAAAAAGCATTTCAGACCAATGTATTTGGTCCTATTGATGTTATAAAAGCAGTTTTACCACAGATGAGAAAACAAGGCAGTGGTTTAATTATAAATGTTACATCAATTGCTGGGTATATGGGATTACCATATCGCGGAGTGTATTCTGCTACTAAAGGAACTTTAGAGCTGCTTACCGAAGCTTTACGAATGGAGATTAAGGATTTTAATATTAAAATGACTAATATAGCTCCTGGTGATTTTGCAACTAATATAGCTTCTGGACGATACCATGCTCCGGTTTTAGACAATTCACCTTATAAAGTGCCCTACGGAAATACATTAGCTCTAATGAATGAGCATGTTGATCATGGGAGTGACCCTATTGAAATGGCGGAAGCTATTTATGGTATTATAACAAGTAAGAACCCAAAAATTCATTATAAGGTAGGTGCATTTATGCAAAAGTTTTCAATTATGTTGAAACGTGTTTTACCTAATACAGTTTATGAAAAATTATTACTAAATCATTATAAATTATAAAAGCTTAATTAATTGAGCTACTAACTTAAAAAACTAAAACCAATGAAATTTTTTATTGATACTGCAAATTTAGATCAAATTAGAGAAGCACAAGCTTTAGGTGTGTTAGACGGTGTAACAACAAACCCTTCATTAATGGCTAAAGAAGGTATAACAGGCACAAATAATATTTTAAAGCACTATGTTGATATTTGTAATATTGTTGATGGTGATGTAAGTGCAGAAGTGATTGCAACAGATTATGAAGGGATGATTAGAGAAGGAGAAGCGTTAGCTGATTTACATGATCAAATTGTGGTAAAATTACCAATGATAAAAGATGGTATTAAAGCTGCAAAATACTTTAACGATAAAGGTATAAAAACAAACGTTACATTAGTGTTTTCTGCAGGGCAAGCTTTGTTAGCTGCTAAAGCAGGAGCAACGTACGTATCACCATTTATTGGTCGTTTAGATGACGTGTCTACCGATGGGTTAAATCTAATATCTGAAATAAGACAGATTTATGATAACTATGGTTTTGAAACACAAATATTAGCAGCATCTGTTCGTCACACAATGCATATTATTGATTGCGCTAAAATTGGATCAGATGTTATGACTGGGCCATTAAGCGCAATCGAAGGGTTATTGAATCACCCTTTAACTGATATTGGGTTAGCAAAATTTTTAGAGGATTATAAAAAAGGGAACGCTTAGGCTTTCCCTATTTTTATAAACAGATGGATTGTTAGAAGACTTGAAAGTTTCTGCAATGAAATCATTTTATTGAAAATATATAATTTATTACTAAACATGAGAATTTTTAAAAATATTTTATTTACAACATTAGTTTTAATGTCAACATCTTTTTACTCTCAAAATAAAGAAAAGGTGTGGGAATTATTATTAGAAAATAATAGAGAAGAGGCACTACAACTTGTAAATAAGTTAAAAGGAAATAATGATATTGAAACCCTATTTCTGAAAAAAATTATTGAACGAGAAAACGGGGTAATGCAATGTAAACCAAGTTTTATTGATGAATTAATTAAATATGATGATTATGAAAACTATTTGTTTGCAAATTGGATGCAATCTTTTGTTTTTGGCGATTATTTAAAAAGTGGATTTGAAGCAAATAATCTAGCTGCCCCCAATAGAATTAATACTTCAAAAATACGTAATTCAACTGTAAAAAACGGACTGTTATATCTGCAAGCAATAACAAAAAGATATCAGTTAGATTGGGATAAGTTTACCTTAAAAATGAATTCAATAAACACTATAAAAAAATAGGATCATTGTGGTGTATTTGAAAACTTGAATTCTAGTGGAATAGATATTGCCTATCCTCCAGAAAATACTACTGAAAAATCTGAAGTATTTGACGCGCAAAGTAATGGGTTAAGTTGGTGGTCTAAAGTAGATGAGATTGATGAGGTTTATCAGTTTTTTTCTAACCATATGGAGTATGGTAACGGCATACATTATGCACAAACATTTTTAAAGTCTGATAAAAACCAAACAGTAATATTCAAGCTAGGAAAATCAGGGCCAATAAGGGTATGGTTAAATGATGTTTTAGTTATAGAGGATGACAATGATCATATAACTGAAATGGATGCACTTAACTATAAGGTTAATTTGCAAGAAGGAGTGAACAGAGTTCTAGTAAAATTAGCATCTAGTTCATCGCCGTATTTTATTTTGCGAATTGAAGATGAGTATGGAAATAAGGCTGAAAATATAACAGCTACATTATCCGATAGAAAGTATAAAAAAGGAAGCGCATCAATTGTTAACGTAGAAAAACTAACACATGAAGTTGAAGAATTTTTTAAAAAAAATAGTAAAAACCAAAGTAAAGATCTTAATCTTAATAGATTGCTTTTGTATTATACATATTTAAGAAATGGAAAAATCGATGAAGCACAAGAGTTAATTAATAAGTGGGTAAAAGAATATCCGAACAGTTCTTTTTTAAAGATATGTTTGATAGAATGTTATAATAAAAATGGAGACACTAGTGCTGCTAAAAAAATAGAAGATAATATCATTAGGTTGGATCCTGATTATTACTTTTCAAGTATGCTGAAATTTCAAGACTTTGAAGCCTTATTAAAACTTGATATTGAAACTTATGAGCGAGAATTAAATAAAATAGGTAATTCTATAGATTATTCATATATGAAAATTGCAACAGAATTATTAATAAACCTTCGTCGTAATAATCGTGATGAAATAAGAAAATCGCTAGACAAACTCTTGATTGACGAGACTTTACCTTCAACCATAAAAACTACATTTACTGACTTTTATACGAAGATTCTTAAAGATGAAGATACAACCGTTAAAACATTAGAAGGGTTTTATGCAAAGGAGTTTAATTATGAGGTATTACAGTATTTGGCCTATTATTATAAAAAACAAAATCGTACAGAAGAAGCAATAAAGTTACATGAGGATATATTAAATGTTTTATCATATGATAATAATGTTTATTATGAATTAATAAGTTTATTACATGATTCAGCACAGTATAAAAATCATTGACCTATATTAATGAGGCTCTAGCAAATTTTCCTAATTCATACCTGTTTAACAAGCTAAAAGGTAAAACGTATTTGCAGCTGGACGATAAAGAAAAGGCTATTTCTTATTATAAAAAAGCTTTGAAACAAAGCCCTACAGACTATAAAGTAAGAAATTTATTAAATGATTTGAGAGGTAATAAAAATCCATTAAATAAATATCATAACCTGGAAAGTTCTGCGATA
>CAJXHW010000173.1 GCA_913054565.1 uncultured Kordia sp.
TTAATTGGATATATTTTAATATGCTCTTTCTTTATTTCCTTCGTAAAAATTAATAAATGCTCTATTTACCACTCTATGACCTCCAGGTGTTGGGTAATCTCCAGTAAAATACCAATCTCCTAGATTATCAGGACACGCCTTGTGCAAGTTATCAACCGATTGATAAATAATGTCAACTTCCGCTCCTAACCCTTCTGCACTTAATAACTCTGCAATTTTTTTAGAAATTTCTTCGTCCGTATAAATATCATACAATTCTTTTACAAAATTCTTTACATCAGTATCATTTAAACCAACCTGTGCTTTACACTTATGGTATACCTCTTCTACTAAATGATATTTATTATCATCTTTTAACAAGGCCAACATTGCTCTAAAAGCAACTAAACCTTCCAAGTTTGCCATATCAATTCCATAACAGTCAGGATAACGAATTTGTGGCGCTGAAGACACAACAATAATTTTTTTCGGATTTAGACGATCCATCATTGTTAAAATACTTTTCTGCAAAGTTGTACCCCTTACAATACTATCATCTATAATCACCAAGTTATCTGTTGGCTTTACAGAACCATAAGTAATATCATACACATGCGCTACAAGATCATCTCTACTGTCATCATCTGTAATAAAGGTTCTTAGTTTTGCATCTTTAATAGCTATTTTTTCTGTACGTAGTCGTTTAGCTAAAATTTCTTTTATCTTTTCAGGAGTTTGATTTTCTTTTTTGTTAAGCAACAACTCCTTTTGTTCATTTAAACGAAGTTCTCCTTCCTTTACCATTCCATAATAAGACACTTCTGCTGTATTAGGTATAAAAGAAAACACTGAGTTTTCAATATCATCTCCTATAGACTTCATGATCTGCGGAAACAATAATCGTCCTAATTTCTTACGCTCCTTATAAATTTCTTGGTCACTTCCTCTTGAAAAATAAATACGTTCAAAAGAACATGATTTCTTTTCTAAAGGCTCAATAATTTTCTTGATTGAAACATTCCCATTCTTTTTAACAATAATTGCTTTTCCAGGGTCTAACTCAACAACATCATCAAAACCAACATTAAAAACAGTTTGTATAACCGGTCTTTCTGACGCCACAACAACTATTTCGTCGTCTTGATAATAATATGCTGGACGAATTCCTGCCGGATCACGTAACACAAAGGCATCACCATGACCAATTAACCCAGCCATTGCATATCCTCCATCCCACTTTTTAGAAGACTCTTCTAATATAGCAGCAACATCTAACTTTTCAGCAATTATAGGTGATGCTTCTACTTTAGAGTGCCCTTCCTTTTTTAAATCATTATATAATACATCTACTTGATCATCTAAAAAATGACCTATTTTCTCCATGATTGTTACAGTATCTGCTTCTGCTTTTGGATGCTGACCCAAATCAACCAAATCTTGAAACAACTGCCCTACATTTGTCATGTTAAAATTACCCGCAACAATTAAATTTCTATGCATCCAATTGTTTTGTCTTAAAAAAGGATGTACACTTTCAACACTATTTTTACCAAATGTCCCATAACGCACGTGCCCTAAAAGTAATTCTCCAATATATGGCACTTCTTCTTTCAAGCGCTTAACATCATTACCTAATGTTGTATCATTTTGCAATGCACTATTAATTCTATCATTTATCTGAGCAAAAACATCTTGTATTGGCAATTGTTTGTTTGAACGCACGCGACTAATATAACGCTGCCCAGGTTTCATATCTAATTTAATACTTGCAAAACCAGCACCATCTTGACCTCTATTGTGCTGTTTTTCCATCATTAAATACATTTTATTTACTCCGTAAAATGCCGTACCGTATTTCTCTTTATAATACTCTAAAGGTTTTAAAAGTCTAATTAATGCTATACCACATTCGTGTTTTAAAGCGTCACTCATTTTTAGTTGTGTTGTATACTCAAAAGAGTATGAGTTTAGTTGTTGTATATTAAAAAACGCGCTGAATATTCAGCGCGTTAGTTTAGTTTAATTCTATTTCAAATTGTGTTAACGCCTTGAATTGTAACAAACGATTGGACACTTCTTCTCTAGATAAATTCTCCATACGCTCAGTACCAAACTTTTCTACACAGAATGATGCTAAGTTTGAACCGTGCACAATTGCTTTCTTCATATTATCAAAAGAGACATCTCCTGTACTTGCTATAAATCCTGAAAACCCTCCTGCAAAAGTATCTCCTGCTCCAGTTGGGTCAAATACTTCTTCTAAAGGTAATGCTGGCGCAAAAAAGACATTTTCTTTATCAAAGATCAATGCGCCATGCTCTCCTTTTTTGATCACAACATATTTTGGACCCATTTCTGAAATAACTCTAGCCGCTTTTACCAATGAATACTCACCTGATAATTGCCTAGCTTCCTCATCATTAATTGTAATCACATCTACTTTTGCTATTACTTGCTTTAATTCTTTTAAAGCGCAGTCCATCCAAAAATTCATTGTGTCTAGCACTACTAATTTTGGCTTCTTAGTCATTTGCTCAATAACTCCTAACTGCACTAATGGATGTAAATTACCTAACATCACCACATCTGCATCTTTATACCCTTCTGGTACAATTGGATTAAAGTTTTCTAAAACATTTAACTGTGTCTCTAATGTATCACGAGTATTCATATCATTATGATATTTCCCAGACCAGAAAAATGTTTTTCCACCCTTTACGGTTTCTAAACCAGACAGATCAATACTTTTAGCGGCAAGCATGTCTAAGTATTCTTGCGGAAAATCATCTCCAATAACAGAAACAATAGCACTATCAACATTCTTGAAGTTTGCTGCAGAAAGCCCTATATAAGTAGCTGCCCCACCTAAAATTTTATCAGTTTTCCCGAAAGGTGTTTCTATAGCATCAAATGCAACTGTACCTACAATTAAAAGTTTATTCATTTTAAGTAAATTTTTTGCAAAATTACGCAATTTTTTCGCTTTATCAAACTGTATAAATAAAACTTTACACCGCAGACAATCAACTACTTAAGACCCTCTTTAAGTCTTTTAAACGAATATAATGGCGCTTTTGCTAAAGTAGCATTGATTATAAATGATGGGATATTTCCCTTTGGCTCACCATACATTTGTTGCGTTACACGAACCCCTGCAGCTGTTTTCTCCAATAACCAATACCCAGAAAACTCTTCAATTCTAATAACATCATCTAGTTCTGGTAGTCTATTTGGCAAGGGGGTTATATCAATTCTTACAGATGATGAATCTATTTTTGAAAGAATTAATTTTGAAATATGATCCCTATCCTTTACAGGCCAAGGAAAATCGTTATACATGTAAATAACAAACTCTTTGTCTGAAACACGCTCAATCAGCCTGCTTTTTGTTGTTTTATAATTCCAATTTCTCAATCCATCAGCGTCCGTAATTTTCTCAATTACAGACTGCATAGATGCCTGTAAAACAACAACTGCCTTAAACTCTTTTATAGAAGATTTATTTGTTTTTCTTGTGTAAACTTCTATACCGTTCTCTTGTAGTTTTAACTCCCATTGTTCTTGAGAAAAACTGAATAAAAAACAATTTATTAACATTAAGCATAAGAAAAAAGACTTCATCTTTTATAAAATTAGATCATAATAACTACTAAGAATCAAATTGCATACCATTATTTAAATTTTCATAAACTGAATCAATAAGCAAGTTTTGTTTTTTTGATGCCTCAACAGCCAAATAATCACAACGCTCATTTTGCTTGTGATTATTATGTCCTTTTATCCATTGAAAAGTAACTTTTTGCTTTCGATATATTTTTAAAAAACGACTCCAGAGATCTGGGTTTTTTTTATCCTTGAATCCTTTTTTTTCCCATCCAAAAACCCATTTTTTTTCAACAGAATCAACAACATATTTAGAATCTGTAAACACCTTAACAACGGTATCTTCGTTTTTTAATTGTTCTAAAGCAACAATCACAGCAAGTAATTCCATTCTGTTATTTGTAGTTTTCACATAACCTTGAGAAAACTCCTTGAAATAAGGTTTACCAACCCACTCCATAACAACACCATACCCTCCAGGACCAGGATTACCACGAGAAGAACCATCAGTATAAATGTGAACTTGAGCTTGCATTAGTTTAAAAGTTGCTCAATTACTAAAGGAAAATGTTTCTGTTCTAAAACATGAATTTTAGCTGCTACATCTTCAAAAGTGTCTGTTGAAACCAATTGCGTATCGGCCTGAAAAATAATATTTCCCTCGTCATAATGCTCATTAACATAATGTATTGTTATTCCAGACACCACTTCATTATTTGCCACTACAGCTTTATGCACAAGTGAACCATACATCCCTTTACCCCCATATTTTGGTAATAAGGCTGGATGAACATTAATTATTTTATTAGGGAAAGCGGAAATAATGTTTTCAGGAAATTTTAAAAGAAACCCCGCCAATACAATTAAATCAGGATTCAATTGCAACATTAAATCATAAATAGTGTTTGTTTCCAACAAGTCATTTTTGCTAAAACTGCTATTCGCAACTCCTAATACCTTGGCTCTATCTAAAACTTTGGCATCCTTCTTGTTACTGAGCACATGAATAACCTTGGCTAAACCACTATCCTGGAAGTGTTTAATAATATTTTCTGCATTTGTTCCGGAACCTGATGCGAAAATTACAATACGTTTCATATCTTTGAGCTACATGAGTTATTCAACAAAAAAAAGAATAAATATTTACAAATGAGGGATAAAACCTAGTAACTTCAAATTAATTTAAAAAAATAAGGTTACATTTTCTGTTGAAAAGATGGTTTTAATATAAAGTTTTTTACTTTTGCCCTCAAACAAATTTAAAAATTAAAGATTATGTCAGACATTGCATCAAGAGTAAAAGCGATTATAG
>CAJXHW010000174.1 GCA_913054565.1 uncultured Kordia sp.
TTTAAATGATATTTATATTTTAAAAAGTGATGAGTTTAAAATAACACATACTTTTGAGGAAATAAAACAAGTAAACTGGAATAAAGAGTGGGAAAAAAATTTCCAACCCATTGAAGTTGATGGAAAGTGTGCGGTGAGAGCTCCTTTTCATGAAAAAACAGATGTGGAATATGACATTGTTATTGAACCAAAAATGAGTTTTGGTACAGGACATCATGAAACTACACATATGATGATTCAGCATATTCTTAATTTAGACCTTGTAGATAAGTCTGTTTTGGATATGGGGTGTGGTACGGGAATATTAGCAATTTTAGCAGAAATGCGCGGCGCAAAAAAACTAGATGCTATTGATATTGATAATTGGTGTTATTTAAATACTTTAGAAAATATAGAACGTAATAACTGTAATAATATAGCAGCTTATGAAGGTGAGGCAAGCTTATTAAATGGTAAAAAGTACGATGTGATAATCGCTAATATTAACAGAAATATCTTACTTAAAGATATAGCTACATATGCTTCTTGTTTAAATGAGAATGGGACTTTATTATTAAGCGGATTTTATATAGAAGATATCCCACTGATTTCTGAAGAATGTGAAAAATATAAATTAAAGTTTACAGAAAACTTAGAAAGAAATAATTGGGTTGCTGTAAAATATGTAAATTTGTAGTGTTAATTAATTAGTTATGAGTGTACAAGAGCAAGTTTTAGAAGAGGTGTTGTTAAAAGAAGCAACCACTAAAAGTAATGAAATAGTGTTGTATAATGATGAAGTAAATAGTTTTGATCATGTTATAGAGTGTTTAATTGCTACTTGTGATCATAGCCCCTTACAAGCTGAACAATGTTCGTTAATTGTACACTATAATGGTAAATGTACGGTTAAAACAGGAGAGTTAAATGATTTAAAACCAAGATGCACACAGCTGTTAGAAGCAGGTTTAAGTGCAGAAATTATTTAGTTAACAGATTATTATTAAATCAAAAACCCGAAGTATTATATAACACTTCGGGTTTTTGGTTTTTATTAAAATATTGATAATTCTGACTTTGTTGTAAACTCTTCAAGAAATCTCATGCCTTTGTATGAGTTTCCTTTTTTATTTAATTTTGGACTCCAAACGGCTATTACATATTGATTTGGATGAATAGCAATTATACCGCCTCCAACACCACTTTTTCCAGGTAAACCTACTTTAAAAGCAAATTCTCCAGATTCATCATAAAATCCACAAGTTTGCATTAAAGCATTTATTCGTTTAGACTGACTTTTGGTAACTATAGTACTGTTATCATTATTGTTATATCCGTTGTTTGCTAAAAACAAAAAAACCTCTGTAAGCTCCTTACAACTCATTTCAAGTGAACAAAGGTCAAAATAAAAATCTAATACTTCAGAAGGATCATTCTCAATATTATTAAAAGATTTAATAAAATTACACAAAGCAATGTTCCGGTAACCTACTGCTTTTTCTGAAGTAGCAATTTTTGTTGAGTAATTTAATTCTGAATTGTTTGAAATTGTTCTTACAAATGCAAGAAAATCATCTTTTGGGTTTTTTAAATGACTAAGCAGGATGTCAGAAATTACAATTGCTCCTGCATTTATAAAAGGATTTCGAGGAATACCATTATCCACTTCAAGCTGTACAAGGGAGTTAAATGCTGTACCTGATGGCTCTACACCGAGTCGGCTCCATATTTTTTCACCAAGAATGCTATAGGCTAAGCTAAGTGAAAGCACCTTTGCAATACTCTGAATAGAAAATTTATCATGACAATTGCCTATGCCAAAGTTAACATGATCTATTGTAGAAATGTATACACCAAAACTTTCAGAGTCAACATTAACTAATTCAGGAATGTAAGATGCTAACTGCCCTTTATCATCAATAGAGTTGACTTTATGGTAGGCTTCCTGTATAATATTTTTTAAAACCATTATTCAATTTTTGTGTAAATTAATGTACGAATTTTCAGATCAACACACTATGATATGGGGTTTAATTATGTTATTAAATTTCTTCTATTTCAAACCCAGCTTTTTTTACAGATTCAATGATGATCTCTTTATTGTTGTCATCCAATTCAACTTCAAGAATTTTATCTTGATGTTCTAAATCTACTTTCCAAGTCTCTACATTGTCTAAGTCGTTTAAAAAAGGAGTAACCGATTTAATGCATCCATTACAATTGATGTTGGTTTTAAATTTTATATGTTTCATAATTTTTGTTGTTTTAGTCTTAAACTGTTAATTAATACTGAAATTGAACTCATTGACATTGCTGCACCAGCAATCATTGGGTTTAATAAAAAGCCATTAAAAGGGAAAAGTATTCCTGCTGCAATAGGAATTGCGACTAAATTATAAATAAAGGCCCAAAATAAATTTTGTTTAATGGTTCGCATTGTGGCATTAGATAGCTTAATGGCTTTTGCTATTTGTTTTAAATCGGAATGCATTAGGGTTATTCCAGCGCTTTCCATGGCAATATCAGTCCCGCTTCCCATGGCAATACCTACATCTGCCTGAGCTAATGCATGTGAATCATTGATACCGTCCCCTGCCATAGCAACTATTTTTCCTTGGTGTTGTAATTGCTTAACAAAGGCGCCTTTGTCAGCGGGCATTACATTGGCTTGATAGTGTTTTATACCAACCTTATTTGCAATAGCTTTCGCTGTCTGTTCATTATCGCCTGTTAAAATATGAATCTCGATTCCTCTTTGTTGTAATTCTTGAATGGCAGGGATAGTTATTTCTTTGACTTTATCAGCAACGGCAATTATACATACAACAGAATTATCATAGCCTACATAAACAACAGTTCTGGCTTCAGCTTTTAAGGTATTGGCTTTTATAAATAGACTATTTGATATGTTTAGCTTGTTTTGATGCATTAAATTTTCATTACCGATATAATATTCAGTATTTTCAAAATTAGCTTTGGCGCCTAAACCTGTTATACTTTGAAAAGAGTCAATAGCAATATCTTGAGTATTTAAGGTTTTAAAATACCGGACTATAGCTTCTGCAATAGGATGTTCAGATTCAGACTCAATAGCTAAAATTATATTTCCAATTAGCCCTAAATCTTTATCTTCTTCCCATATTAGGTCTGTAACTTCAGGTTTACCTTCCGTAATAGTTCCTGTTTTATCAAGAATTAATGTATCTATTTTATAGGCTGTCTCAAGTGATTGAGCATCTTTAATTAAAATGCCTTGTTCTGCGCCTTTACCTATACCAACCATTAATGCTGTAGGAGTAGCTAAACCTAAAGCACATGGGCAGGCAATAATTAATACGGTAATAAGAGTAAGGAATGCATAAGTTATTGAAGGCTCAGGGCCTAGATAATACCAAAGGGCAAATGTTAGTAATGCTAATCCAATAACAATTGGAACAAAAATACCAGCCACTTTATCCGCTAGTTTTTGAATGGCTGGCTTGCTAGCTTGTGCTTGCTCAACTAATTTTATGATTTGTGATAAAAGTGTATCATTACCAATTTTTTTAGCAATAACTCTTAATGCTCCTTTTTGGTTAATTGTACCTGCAAATACTTTACTTCCTTTAGTTTTTTCAACAGGAATGGGCTCACCAGAAATCATGCTCTCATCAATAAAAGAATGTCCTTTTTTGACTTTACCATCAACAGGTACTTTATCTCCTGGTTTTAAGATAATCATTTCTCCCTTAATAATCTGGTCATAAGAAATAATGTGTTCCTCTCCATTTCTAATCACCACTACATTTTTAGGTTTTAAACCCATTAATTTTTTAATAGCAGAGGAGGTTTTGCTTTTTGCTTTTTCCTCAAAAAAACGACCTAATAAGATTAGCGTAATAATAATAACTGCAGATTCATAGTAAACATGAGGAGTGAGCCCTTTACTTAAAAAGTATTGTGGATACACAGTATTGAATACGCTAAATAGGAACGCTATACCTGTACTCAGAGCAACAAGGCTATCCATATTAGTAGAAAAATGATTTAATTTTTTCCAAGCAATAGTGTAAAATTCAGCGCCACTCCAAAAAAGTACAGGAATAGAAAGTGCCATCATAATCCAATTTTCATAAGGGATTTTACCCATAAAAAACATCGACATGATAAAGATGGGGATAGAAAAAATAGCAGAAAAGATTAATTTATATTTTAAAAATTTAAGCCTTTTCTCTTCTAACTCATCAAATTTCTTTTGTGTATCTTGAGTTGTCCCTAGTATAAGTGTATATCCAATTTCTTTAATTTTTTGACTAATAGTTTCTATAGAGATAAGGTTAGCGCTATAGTTTAAAGTAACAGATTGATTAGGGTAATTTACCGATACCTCAATGACACCTTTCAGTGGTTTTAAATAAGACTCTATACTTATTGCGCATGAAGCGCAAGTCATACCAGTTATTTTATATTGCTTTTTCATTCTATATTATTTGATATAGCAAAGTTACGTCTCTAACATATAAAAATAATTATATAATATGGGGTTTCATTTATATAATTATGAGATGCTTAAAGTGAGTCTAAAAAATTAAGATTAGGATCGTTCAGTTTTTTAAATTGAGAAGGCGGCATGCCTGTTTCTTTTTTAAACTGTGCCGATAGGTGAGCTACACTACTGTAATTCATTTGAAAAGCTATTTCTGAAAGGGAATATTCTTTGTAATAAAGAAGTTCTTTAACACGCTCTATTTTTTGTTTTACTATAAACCGTTCAATGGTAATGCCTTCCACAGATGAGAAAAGTTTGCTAAGTGAAGAATATTCTTGATGTAGTTTTTCTGAAATGAAAACTGAAAAATTAGTAGTTAATTGTTCTTTTGAATAGTGTATTTGTGTCACAATCAGGGTTTTAATTTGTTCAATAGTTTTTTGATT
>CAJXHW010000175.1 GCA_913054565.1 uncultured Kordia sp.
CAGTAGTTGATTATACAGACGTCACTCTTACAGATGAAACTGTAAACCAATTAAAAGCGAATACACAAACAGGTGATTTTTTAAATGCAAATTTACGTTACACGCGATTATTAAAAGGGAAGTGGTTTTATAATGCCAGTTTACGAACAGACATTAACAATTCAAAAATAGAAAGAAATACATTTGATTTTGATGATTTTACACAGGAGTATGATGATGTAAATGCAAGCTTAACAAACAAAATAAAAACAAACACCACAATATTTGCTCCCTCTGCAGGTATTGAATACAAGCAAGATAAGTTAAAAATTAGATTCAATTTAGGGTATAATTTTACAACTTTAAAAAACGAAGATTTATTAGCTAACTCTTCTGTTTCTAATAGGTTTGAAAGCATGAATTTTATGATTAATTTATGGAAACCTATGGGGCAAGGAAAATCTATTTGGGCACGAATATCTAATAGAGCGAGAACTCCTCAGATTAATCAATTACAACCAATTTTAGATAATTCAAACCCATTAAATACAGTAGTAGGAAATCCAAATTTAAAAGCGTCCAATATTACACAAATATCGTTTAGTCATAGAAATTTTAATATGAAAACTAAAAGTGGATATAACTTGTATGCAACAACATCATTAACAGATAATGCCACTATTTCTAAAACTATAACTGACCCTGTAACTTACAAACGTATTACTACCTATGAAAATGTAAATGGTTCATATTGGGCATATTTAAGTGGAGGGTATAATAAGAAGTACAGTTTAGACAAACATGATGTTTCTTATAATATTAATTTGAATACTAATTTAAGTAAAAACATAGGTTTTTCAAATGGTGCAGAGTTGGTTACAAAGAGTAAATCGGTTAGTCCAAGCTTATCTGTAACCTATAATTATGATGATTTATTTGAAATTACGCCACTTTATCAATACAATTATAACGCTCTAGATTATTCAATTGATTTAGGACAAGAGTCTAATTATACAAGTTCTTCATTAGGGGTAAACCTTGAAACATATTGGCCAAAACGAATAGAGTTTGCTAATGATTTTACGATGAATTATAACCCTAATGTAGCAGATGGTTTTACAAAAACAACCTATATGTGGAATGCGAGTTTAGGAATGAAAATGCTAAAAGATAAGGGAATATTAAAGGTAAAGGTATTCGATTTATTAAATCAGAACACAAGTGTAAGAAGATATTCAAATCAAGATTATATTTCTGATACTGAAAGCTTAGTGTTACAGCAGTATTTTATGTTAAGTTTTACATATAAAGTAAGTAAAATAGGAGGAAAGAAAAGTTAATACATTCCTCTAAATCTATAATAAGCTCCTGTGTACATATAGTTTACAGGAGTTTTTTATTTACCAGCCTCCACTAGCACCTCCACCACCGAAGCCGCCGCCGCCAAAGCCGCCAGAAAAACCACCACCTCCAAAACCACCACCTCCAAAACTACCACTTCCAAAACTGCCTGTGCCTCCGCCGCCATAAGATCTTCCTCTGCTAGATAGGATAATCATTTCAAAAGGTGATAGCCCTCGTGATCGCTTGCCTCCTTTATAGTTGTCATCACCACTATTTTTGTTTTTAGAAATGATATAAAGAATGAAGATAAAAAACATTACTCCCAGAAAAAAAGTAAAAACCCCATCAAATTCAGTGGTGCTTTTTTGTGAAGCTTCAAACTCACCATTTAAAGTAGCGATAATTGCATCGGTGCCTTTATTTAGGCCAGTAAAATAATCTCCTCGTTTAAATTCGGGTAGTATTACTCGGTTTAATATGCGTTCGGCCATTAAATCAGTCAATCGATATTCAATTCCGTAGCCTGTACTAATATCGATCTTTCTATCCTCACTAGCAACTAAAATAAAAATACCATTGTCTTTATCGGCCTGACCTACGCCCCATTTATGTCCCCACTTAGTAGCTGTTAGTGAAATGTCATCACCATTTAATGTTTTTGTTGTAGCAATTACTATTTGTGTAGAGGTGCTATCAGCATATTTTATTAGTTTCTGTTCTAGGAAGTTTATTTGACTTTTATTTAAAATATGAGCGTCATCATAAATACTTGTTTGTTTTTCTTTACTAGGTATATCAGGTATTTTAAACTGACTGTAGCCAAGTTGTGAAAACCAAATTACAGTAATAACAAGTACGAGTTGTTTAAGATAGTGATGCATTAACCTCTTGATATTTCATTAGACAATTCATTAGTGTCATCAATTAAGATAGGGAAATATTCTTGTAGTTGTTTACCAGCTTCAAGTATTCCGGCAACTAAACCTTGCTTAAATTGTTGTTGTTTAAAGTGGTTTATCACTAAGTTTTTTGTGTTGTTCCAAAAATCAAGGGGGACTTTTTTATGTATTCCTTGATCGCCATATATTACAAATGTTTTACTTTGTACAGCTATATAAAATAGCACACCGTTGTTTAATTTGGTGTTTTCCATTTCTAATAAATGAAATACTTCTAAGGCGCGTTCATGAGCGTCTTTAAAAAGTTCCTGTTCAAGATGAACTCTAATTTCACCAGAAGTATTGTTTTCTGCTTTTTGAATAGCCGCAATAACTTCTTGCTCTTCAAGCGGGCTTAAAAAATCTTCAGTAGCTGACATTATTTACTAATATAATCATTAACATCTGGTGCTTTTTCAGCTCCTTTTTCAGCTTCAAAACGTGTTTTCTTTTCAAAATTAAAAAAGCCAGCCAGAATGTTTCCTGGGAATTGTCTGATATGGTTGTTGTATGGCGTTACTTTTTCGTTAAAGCGGTTACGTTCAACATTAATTCTATTTTCAGTACGCTCTAATTCATTCATTAATTCTTTGTAATTCTCGTTAGCTTTTAAATCAGGATAACGCTCAAAAACAGCTAATAAACGAGATAAGGCAGACGTTAATCCGCTTTGTGCTTGCTGGAATTGTTGAAGTTGTTGTGGTGTGATATTGCTAGGGTCAATTTGAATGCTTGTAGCTTTAGATCTAGCTTCTATAACTTTAACAAAAGTCTCTTGTTCATGTTCAGCATATCGTTCGGCAACTTTCATTAAATTCGGAATTAAATCCGATCTGCGCTGGTATGAACTTTCAACATTTGCCCATTGTTCACCAATGGACTCTTCTTCTGTTATAGCTGTATTGTAAAATCCTTTTACCCATCCGTAAATGGCAATCGCAAAAACGGCAAGAATGATTAATGGAATAAACTTTTTCATAAAATATTGATTGTATTAGGTTAGTCTAATTGATTTTTAAATTTAAACAATTCATTTCTGACATGTTCTAATTTACGGATAATTTCAAAATTTTGAAGCGTTTTTTTCTTCTCTTCTTTTAAATGTGTTTTTGCGCCTTCAAGAGTAAACCCTTCGTCTTTTACTAATTAATAAATTAACTCTAAATTTTTAATGTCTTCAGGTGTAAATTTTCGATCACCTTTAGCATTTTTTTTTGGTTTTAGTACATCAAACTCTTTTTCCCAAAAGCGAATTAATGATGTGTTTACACCAAAAGCTTTGGCAACTTCACCAATTTTATAATATCTCTTCTCAGGGAGGTTAATATGCATTAGTCAAAAGATTGGTTTTCTTGTGCTGCTTTTTCTAGCATGATTTCATATTCTTCAGGCGATAAGTCACCGTGATAGAAGTTAACTGGATTTATTGGAGTATCATTTTTGTGTACTTCGTAATGTAAATGAGGTCCAGAAGACAAACCAGTATTCCCTACATAGCCTATAATATCACCTCGTTTAACGTTGCGTCCTTTTCTAGTGTTGTATTTGCTCATGTGAGCATATTTGGTTTTATATCCAAAACCATGGTCAATAATAACCATATTACCAAAACCTTGTCCTCGTGATGCTTTTATAACCTTACCGTCTCCAGTAGCATAAATTGGTGTTCCAGTGTCAGCGGTAAAATCCATTCCATGATGCATTTTACGGTACTTTAAAATTGGGTGCATACGCATACCATAGCCAGAAGCTAAACGGGTTAGGTTTTTATTTTGAACGGGTTGAATGGCTGGAATTGCTTTTAATAAATCTTCTTTGTTCTTAGCTAATTTTTCAATTTCATCTAAAGAGCGGGATTGCACTTCAATTTCTTTAATCAATTTATCTACTTTTTTTGACGATGAAATTATCAGCTCCGAATTGGAAGTGCCTTCGAGGTTTTTATAACGATTTACACCACCAAAACCAGCTTTACGTTGTGCTTGTGGAATTGAATTAGCTTCAAAATGCACGCGGTAGATGTTTTCATCTCTATCAGCAATATTTTGCATGACTTCTTCTGCAAGTGAAAGACGTTTGTTTAAGTTGATGTAACTTAATTTTAAATTTTCATTTTCACGCTTTAGCATTTTTTCTTTTGGTGAATCAATATAGCTTGAGACCATAACGTAACTAAAAAAACCAAATAATGCTGCAGCAGAAACAAATAAAAGCGAAAAAGTAATTGTACGCCCTTTCTTTCTAACGACCTTTCTATAAGAAAGCGTTTCTGAATCATAATAATATTTTACTTTAGCCATAAGATTAAATGTGCTATTTTTGTACGTTTAGAATACTAACGACATACAAATATAAAAATTGTTTTGTTAGAAAGAACTTTATAAGTTAAGCTTACTATGAAATCTCAAGAAATACGCTCAAAGTTTTTAAACTTTTTTGAATCGAAAGCACACAAAGTTGTGCCTTCTGCACCTATGGTGTTAAAGAATGACCCAACATTAATGTTTACTAATGCCGGAATGGTACCCTTTAAAGAGTACTTTTTAGGTCAGAAAAAAATAGTAAACGCCCGTGTAGCTGATTCTCAAAAATGTTTGCGTGTATTTGGAAAACTTAAT
>CAJXHW010000176.1 GCA_913054565.1 uncultured Kordia sp.
CTAGTAGTAGCGTTGTTTTCAGTAGTAACATTTGCACAAGAAGAGGGTCATCATGACACTCATACGGCAGGTGGTAATCAAGTTGACACACAAGAAGAAATCAAAGCTTATATTGAGCATCACTTAAAAGATTCTCATGATTTCCACTTTTATACAGACAATAAAACAAATACACATTATAGTTTTTCGTTGCCAGTAATAGTATGGACAAAAGACGGTTTAAGAACATTCATGTCTTCTGAATTTCATCATGATGATGCAGGACAAGTTATTGTTGAAAAAGATGGTGTGAAACTGACAAAAATACACAGTAAAATTTACGAATTAAATGCAGGTGAAACTGCGGTAACCTTTGATGATCATCATCATGCTACAAACGCAGCTAAAGTGTTGGATTTTTCTATCACTAAAAGTGTTGTAGGGATGTTGTTGACAGGTTTATTAATGTTATTAGCATTTACTGCTTTAGCAAGAGGTTATAAAAAAGGTGCAATTCCAACAGGATTTGCAAGAGTTTTAGAGCCATTAGTGATTTACGTTAGAGATGAAATTGCACGCCCTAATATTGGAGAGAAAAAATACAGAAAGTTTATGGGCTTCCTGTTAACGGTGTTTTTCTTTATCTGGATATTAAACTTATTAGGGTTAACACCATTAGGGTTTAATGTTACTGGTCAAATTGCGGTAACAGCATGTTTGGCAATTTTCACTATGGTGATTTACATGTTTAGTGGGAGTAAAGATTTTTGGGCACATACATTATGGATGCCTGGTGTTCCGGTAATATTACGTCCAGTATTAGCAGTAATAGAGTTGGTTGGTTTTGTTGTAATAAAGCCTTTTTCATTATTAGTACGTTTATTTGCAAACATTACAGCAGGTCACTTTGTTGTAATGAGTTTAATAGCATTAACTATTGTAATGAAAGAAGCATTTGGACCAGTAGCATCTACAGGAATGTCAGTAGTGTTAACTTTATTTATCATGGTTATTGAAATATTAGTGGCGTTTTTACAAGCATTTATTTTTACCATGTTATCATCGTTATTTATAGGTATGGCTGTTGAAGAGCATGAGCATCACTAAAATCCTCTCAGAGGTGTTTCTTTGAAAGAAGAAGTTTTAAAAGAGTATAAATTTTGTTTAATATATAAATCAATTAGTTATGTACAATTTAATTGGAGCTGGATTAATCGTAATCGGTGGAGGAATCGGACTTGGTCAAATAGGTGGAAAAGCAATGGAAGGTATTGCTCGTCAACCTGAAGCGGCTGGGAAAATCCAAACTGCGATGATTATTATTGGAGCATTATTGGAAGGATTAGCTTTCGGTGCTTTGATCTTAGGAAAATAATCCAAAGAAACAAAAAAACACTACTCTGCAACGGTTGGTTGCAGAGTATGTTTTAGATTAAACAAATAATAAAGAATTATATCACGATTTAAAAAGATATCAAATGGATCAGTTATTAAATGATTTTTCACCAGGATTGTTTTTCATGCAAGCAATCATCTTATTAATACTAATCGTATTAATGCGTAAATTTGCTTGGAAACCAATTTTAGATTCTTTACAAGATAGAGAAGAAGGTATTCAAAATGCATTAGACGCTGCAGCAGATGCAAAGAAGGAAATGCAAAACTTGAATGCTGATAATGAAAAATTATTAAAAGAAGCTAGAGCAGAACGTGAAGTAATGCTTAAAGAAGCTCGTGAAATGAAAGATCAGATTGTAGCTACTGCAAAGCAAGAAGCGCAAACTATTGCTGATGATATGATTATTCAGGCTAAAGCAACTATTACTAGTGAAAAGCAAGCTGCAATGTCAGAATTAAAAAACACAGTATCTGGTTTGGCATTAGAAATTGCTGAAAAGGTTGTGAAACAAGAACTTTCTAATAAAGACAAGCAATTGGAATTAGTAGAAAAGTCATTAGCTGAAGTTACTTTAAACTAATATAAGGTTAAGATGAAGGGAACTAGAGCAGCAATCCGTTACGCAAAAGCAATTTTAGATTTAGCTAAAGATCAAAATTCTGCAGCAGCAGTAAATGATGATATGAAGTTAATCATTAACGCTATTGCAGACAATAAGGAATTAAAATCTTTGTTGAATAGTCCTGTAGTTAAAGCTGAACAAAAAACAGCAGTTTTAAAAGAAGTGTTTGCAAATACAAATGCAATTACAACTGGTTTGGTAGATGTATTAGCTGAAAATAAAAGAATACCACTTTTAGAAGCAGTTGCTACAGAATACACATCACTTTTTGATGTTTCACAAGGGTTTCAAAAAGCCTATGTAACTACAGCAGTTGCTTTAACTGATGATATGAACACTAAAGTTTTGGCAAAAGTTAAAGAACTTACAGGAAAAGAAGCATTAATTGAAAACACAATTGATGAATCAATCTTAGGAGGATTCATTTTACGTGTTGGCGATTTACAATATAACGCAAGTATTGCGAACAATTTTAACAAATTAAGGAGAACATTTTCTCAAAACTAATAACGAATTACTTTAATTATCAATAAAAATGGCTGAAGTTAAACCTGCTGAAGTATCAGCAATTATCAAAAAGCAATTATCAGGATTTGAAGCTGGAACGTCTTTAGACGAAGTAGGATCAGTATTACAAGTTGGAGATGGTATTGCACGTGTATTTGGATTATCTAATGTTCAATATGGAGAATTAGTAGAATTCGATGGTGGATTAGAAGGAATTGTACTGAACTTAGAAGAAGACAATGTTGGAGTTGTACTTTTAGGATCTGCTACTGGAGTTGTTGAAGGTACAGTTGTTAAAAGAACACAACGTATTGCTTCTATCAATGTAGGAGAAGGCGTTGTTGGACGTGTAGTAAACACTTTAGGTCAGCCAATTGATGGTAAAGGACCAATACAAGGTGAAACTTTTGAAATGCCTTTAGAGCGTAAAGCACCAGGGGTAATTTATAGAGAGCCTGTAACTGAGCCAATGCAAACTGGAATCAAGGCAATTGATGCTATGATTCCTGTAGGTAGAGGACAACGTGAGTTAGTAATTGGTGATAGACAGACTGGTAAAACTACTGTTTGTATTGATACTATCTTAAACCAAAAAGAATTTTATGACGCTGGAGAGCCTGTTTATTGTATCTATGTTGCCATAGGACAAAAAGCTTCTACAGTAGCAAATATTGCTAAAACATTAGAAGAAAGAGGCGCATTAGCATATACTACAATTGTAGCTGCAAACGCTTCAGATCCAGCAGCAATGCAGGTATATGCGCCATTTACAGGAGCATCTATTGGAGAATACTTCAGAGATACTGGTAGACCAGCATTAATTATTTATGATGATTTATCTAAACAAGCTGTAGCTTACCGTGAGGTGTCATTATTATTAAGAAGACCACCGGGACGTGAGGCATATCCTGGAGATGTATTCTTCTTACACTCAAGATTATTAGAACGTGCTGCAAAAGTTATTGCTGATGATGCAATTGCAGCAACTATGAATGATTTACCAGCTTCTCTTAAAGGAAAAGTAAAAGGTGGAGGTTCATTAACAGCATTACCAATTATTGAAACACAAGCAGGAGATGTATCAGCATATATCCCTACTAACGTAATTTCAATTACTGATGGACAAATTTTCTTAGATGGAGATTTATTTAATTCTGGTGTACGTCCAGCAATTAACGTAGGTATTTCTGTATCACGTGTTGGAGGTTCAGCTCAGATTAAGTCAATGAAAAAAGTATCTGGTACTTTAAAATTAGATCAAGCACAGTTCCGTGAATTGGAAGCATTTGCTAAGTTTGGTTCTGATTTAGATGCAGCAACTTTAAACGTAATTAACAAAGGTAAGCGTAACGTTGAAATTTTAAAGCAAGCGCAAAATGACCCTTATACAGTTGAAGATCAAGTAGCAATTATTTATGCAGGTTCTAAAAATTTATTAGGAGATGTGCCTGTTGAAAAAGTTAAAGAATTTGAAAGAAATTTCATCGAATTCTTAAACGCTAAGCATAGAAATATCTTAGACTTATTAAAGAAAGGTAAATTAACTGATGAAGTTACTGATACATTAACTTCAGTAGCAAAAGATTTATCAGCTAAGTATAAAGCTTAATTAGATTTTAGCATTGAGTAGTGAGTAACCCAGTTGCTCACTACTGAATACTCAATACTCAATTCTAACATAGAATGGCAAATTTAAAAGAAATACGTAATAGAATATCGTCTATTTCTTCAACAATGCAGATTACAAGCGCTATGAAAATGGTGTCGGCTGCAAAGTTAAAGAAAGCACAAGATGCTATTACAGCAATGCGTCCATACGCAGACAAGTTAACAGAATTGTTACAAAGTTTAAGTGCTACTTTAGATGCAGATAGCGGAAGCGTTTATGCAACAGAAAAAGAAGTAAATAAAGTGTTATTAGTAGCTATTACTTCTAACAGAGGACTTTGTGGTGCTTTTAACTCTAATATCATTAAGCAATCAAACCATTTAATTGATACGGTTTACGCAGGTAAGCAAGTTGATGTTTTAGCAATTGGTAAAAAAGCAAATGATGCTTTAGAAAAGAAGGCAACAATTATTGCTAATAAAAGTGAAATTTTTGATGATTTAACATTTGATAATGTTGCAGAAATTGCAGAATTATTGATGGAAAAATTTGTTGATGGTGAATTTGATCGTGTAGATTTAGTTTACAATCAATTTGTAAATGCAGCAACTCAAGATACTGTTCAAGAGCAATTTTTACCTGTAGCGCCTATCGAAACGGAAGGAGCAACAACTAGAGAATATGCATTTGAGCCAAGTAAAGAAGAGATTGTAAGCGATATAATTCCTAAGTCTTTAAAAATCCAAGTTTT
>CAJXHW010000177.1 GCA_913054565.1 uncultured Kordia sp.
TGCATAGCCATATCATATAAGGAAGTAACAAGTAGCTTCTATTTCTTTGCTCTTTAAAGTAGGTGAAAAAGAAATAAAAAATAAGAGCTGTTAAAGAAAGTATTACAATTAAAGCAAATGTTACTTGGTGTTGATTAAAGAAAATATAATTCCAACTTACATTTAATAGTACTTGTAGAAGGTATAGATATCGTTTTTTTTGATTGTATTTATTGTCAAACAAAGACATTAAATAGATAGAAAAACAAATCATTATAGTTGTCCATGCCACACCAAAAACCCAACCTGGGGGAGTCCAAGGAGCTTTGCTAAGGCCAATATACCAATCAGACATTGGTCCATTATTCATGAGCCAACTACCTATTGCTAATCCTCCAAAATTTACAACTAAGAATAGGATTAAATAACGTGTTCTTTTTTTCATATTATTCTTTTAATTTTTCAATCTTATCAAGAATATTTTGTGCTTCTCCATATTTTTGATCACTGGCAGTTCTGTTGATAGATTGCAAGTCATACCCTTCTTTTAGTAGTTTTTTGTAGAGCTTTTCTAATTTCTCCTTTTCTGTTTTCTTTTTAAAAATATTGAACATTATTACCGTAAGTGTTTTGTGATTTTAGAACTAGTTGGTTTTGTTATTGAATAATAATAATCTACCAATTCCCCCTTCTCATCGATTAAGTACTTTTGAAAATTCCATTTTACCGAAGAATTCTTTTTACCATTTATAGCTTTACTAGTTAACCATGAGTATAGAGGATGTTGATTACTGCCTTTGACATCTATTTTTTCTGTAATTAAGAATGTAACTCCGTAATTAACTTGACAAAACTCCTGTATTTCATCTGGAGATCCTTGTTCTTGTTTCCCAAATTGATTGCAGGGGACTCCAATGATAATTAGTTTATTTTGGAATTCATTAGATAGTTTTTGCAAGCCTTTGTATTGCGGGGTGAAACCACATTTTGAAGCCACATTAACAAAAAGTATTTTCTTCCCTTCGTACTTAGATAAATCAATGGAATTACCTTGCAAAGAGCGAATATTTATATCATAAATTCGGTTAATGGAAACCATAGTCTTGTTTGTTTTTGTGACAAAAAAAATGTCAACCTAAATCAAAAAAATATTGAGATACGTTGACAAATTTATCAAGGGGATGTTTTTATACTTTTAAAAACTTCTATGAGGCATCTAATGGCCTACCTTTCAATCTTTTTTCAATCTTTTGTTTGATTACAGTCAACCTCTTCATTAAATCCATCAATTCAGCATCTTTATTCTCTTTATAAAGTTCATTTACTCCGAGAATCAAACTCTTAACTTCTCTTGAAGCTACAATACGATCACTAGTTGTGACGAATTTATGTTTTCTATTCTCAAACTCTAGAGCTTTTTCAATAATATCGTCCATCGTTTAATTATTTAAATAGTTTAACAATTCATTTATTTTTGAAGGATTGTTAAATTTTCCTCCATAGTATGAGGTAACTGTTGCAGATGTATCATCTTTAATACCTCTTGATGATACACATAAATGTTTAGCGTCTATGACAACTGCAATGTCTTCCGTCTCTAAAACTTTTTTTAACTCTTCAGCTATTTGGTTCGTTAAACGTTCCTGTACTTGAGGTCTTTTGGCGTAATATTGAACAATTCTATTTAATTTTGATAATCCAATAACTTTACCAGAAGAGATATAAGCTACATGTGCTTTCCCAATAATTGGAACAAAATGATGCTCACAATTGGAGTACAAAGTAATGTTTTTTTCAACTAACATCTGTTTGTATTGATATTTATTATCAAACAATGCTATTTTTGGCTTATTCGCTGGGTTTAAGCCCGAAAAAATTTCTTCAATGTACATTTTAGCTACCCTGTTTGGGGTTCCTTTTAAGGAATCATCTGTCAAATCTAATCCCATGACATCCATGATTTCACCAAATAAAGATGCTATTTTTTTCTTTTTTTCTTCATCAGTTTCAGAAAAAGCATTTGACTTCAAAGGTGTTTCTAATCCAGTAAATAAATGATCGTCACCAACCTCATCATAATTAAAATTATCTAATTTGATTTTGTTGGTCTTTTTGTGAGTTGCTATTTCTATACTCATAGTTGTCTTTTTTTAGTGCTGTCTTTTTAAGCAAAGCACTTAGTTTAATAATCTTTTGTTTAACTAGTTTAATTCTACATTATTGTATGTCGTGTAAAAATGTAAATCCTTAAACTTTCTCTCAAATATAACTTTGTTTAACGGTAAAACAAAAAGTTTAAACAAAAATTAACGTTTAATTATAATTTCAACCATAAAGTTAACTAAAAAGCATCCTCAAAAGTAAACTACTTATCAAACTTTACAATGATGAATCAATCTTTATATCTTATAGTTGAATAACATGCCTCTATTAGCTAAAAAGTCACAAACTATTAAGAAGATTATATGACTATTCATTTTAGAATTAGAAAATGAGTAGAACCCAAAAAATACAGATCTATGTATCCTGTTTATAAAGACTTGAAATTATTAATTCTCACATTGTTTGCCTTTAGGTCAAACATCAAATTATATAAGCCAAAAAATGTTCTATTAATATAAATGAAGTGCTTAGATCCTCTGTTTCCATTCATCTTTCTTAACTCAGTACTTTTACTATAGCGTTCTCCAAGTTCAGTAATTTTATTAAAGAAAATAGGATCAGAAAAGTCAAATAATTCTTGATTAAAAGGTTCGGTAAAGAGACTCAACAATTCATGGAACATTTCAGTAAAAAATTCTATTTCCTCAGGTGAATCGTCTTTTCTTAAAATTTCTAATTCGTATAATTTCTTGCGAAAGAAAACAGGGTCCTTTAAATTATTTTTCTCAGCTAGCTCAAAATAGGGAACATAGAAATCATTTGGGATAGCTTTCATGCAACCAAAATCTATTGCAATAAGTTTCCCTTCATTAGATATTAAAAAATTCCCAGGATGAGGGTCAGCATGAACTTTCCTTAAATTGTGCAATTGATGCATATAAAAATCCCACAAAGCTTGTCCTAATTGATTAGAAAGTTCTTGGTCTTTATTGTAAGCAGTAAATTCAGAAAGATGTTCTCCTTTCATCCAATCCATGGTAATGATTCGATCAGATGATAATTCTGGATAGTAGTTTGGAAAATATAGATTTGGAATATGTTTACAGTTCACTACAATTTCTTGACTCTGTTTTACTTCTAGAATATAATTGGTTTCTTCTACTAGTTTATCTTCAACCTCTTTAAAATATTTATCAGAGTCTTTTCCTTTGATGTTAAACATTTTAATAGCAATTGGTTTTACTAAAGATAAATCTGAGGCAATACTTTCTGCTACTCCAGGGTATTGAATTTTAACAGCAAGCTTCTTTCCAAATTTCTCTGCGGCATGCACCTGACCTATGCTTGCTGCATTAACAGAAGTGGAATTGAATTTATCATAAATTTCATCAGGATGTTTGCCAAAATATTTTTTAAAAGTTTTAATTACCAAAGCAGGAGATAGAGGAGGAACTGAAAACTGCGCTAAAGAAAATTTTTCTACGTAAGCTTGAGGTAAAATACTTTTCTCCATGCTTAGCATCTGAGCAACTTTTAAAGCACTTCCCTTTAATTTTTTTAAACCATCATAAATATCTTCTGCATTGTTTTCATTCAAACGCTGTTTTGCTTCTTTTTCTGTTTTGGTGATTTTATCTCCGTAATATTTCAGATAGTTAACACCAACCTTTGCGCCTGTTTGAACTAATTTAGATGCTCTTTGGATTTTTGATGTAGGTATTTTATCGATTGTTTTCATAAACCTAATTCATTTGAATCTTTTCTTTGAATAAAAATTTCCCTAGATCAATGATACTATGTAAGGGGGTTGTATCAATTAGATCAAAACTAGCGTTAACAGATTTTTCAATAAAGACATCTGTCTTTTCGAAGGAAATTGAGCTGTCATCTAACCAAAATTTAATTGTAATTAATAATTGAAACCAAGCTGATTCTTTAATACCACGAGCTTGAATTTTTTTCAACCGATCTTCTTTTAGATCAAGAGTTTCTATATTTAAGCTTTCGATATATTTTGAGAAATATTTTTTAAGTTCAGTTAATACACTCATAGATTTTAGATGGTTCTTCTGACTCGCTAAAGCATACACAACATAACTTCTATTGGCTGTAATATTTTCAAAGAAAGTATAATAAAAACTAAGGAGTTTATTTCTAGCATCAAATGATTCATAGTCTCCACTTTTCTTTAAAGGAATCAAAGTATTGTCAAAAAACACTTTAAATATCCCTTTCTCTAAAGTGTCAAAAGATCCAAAAAATTGATAGAATACAGATTCTTCAAAATTATTTTCTTTTGCAAAATTATAGACTGAAGAAGGTTTCTTGTTGTGCTCTAAGACATATTCCATATACCATGTAATGATGTCTCCTTGTGTGATGTTTTTCTTTTTTCCCATGACTTTATAATTACAAGTCAAAGATACATAATGTTTAACGATAAGAGGTAAACATTAAACAAAATTATTTGTTAAAATGGAATAAAAAAAGTCAAGAATTTTAATTCTTGGCTTTTGATGGTCAGGGTGGCAGAATTATTCGCTTTACTCATGATCCTGTTATGATATGTTGCAAATTAAAGCGGGGCTTTAATTTTTCTTAAAACAAAAAACTCTCGTAGAAAGTTCGCTTTCTACGAGAGTTTTTTTGCTTTAACTTGTCGGGGTGGCAGGATTCGAACCTGCGACCTCCTCGTCCCAAACGAGGCGCGA
>CAJXHW010000178.1 GCA_913054565.1 uncultured Kordia sp.
TTCGAAATTAGGTGATTTTTTAAGTCAATTTACTACAAAAGGAATTATAAAAAATGATGCTATTCCGCATAATGATTTATTTTTTGATGCCTTTAAAATGCAAGTTGAACGCGCATATGAATTTAACGGTTGGTTTACGCTTGACAATGTTTTATTTTCATGCGAAGGATGGTCTAAGTCACTAAAAGAATACAATTTACTAGAGTTTACTTCTAGTGTTAATTTAACCAACCTAAACCCAAAAAACATTGCTGTTATAATGGCAGGAAACATTCCTCTAGTTGGTTTTCATGATTTTCTTTCTGTTTTAATTTCTGGTCATTCTGTCCTTGTTAAACAGTCGTCAAATGACAAACACCTATTACCAATTTTAGCAAAATACTTACAATATATTAGTGATGAATTTAACGAAAAAATCAAATTCACTGAAGAAAAACTAAAAGATTTTGATGCTGTAATTGCTACAGGAAGTTCAAACACTGCTCGATATTTTGATTACTATTTTGGAAAATACCCGTCAATAATAAGAGAAAATAGAAATTCTGTTGCAGTTTTAACAGGGCATGAATCAGAGGATGAACTACTTGCTTTATCTGACGATGTTTTCACATATTTCGGACTAGGCTGCAGAAGCGTCTCTAAAATATTTGTGCCTCATGATTATAATTTTGACAAATTATTTAATGCTGTATTTAAACACAAAGACATTATAAATAACGCTAGATACGCCAATAATTACGATTATAATAAAGCGGTTTACCTCATGAGTTTATTTGATTTGTTAGAAAATGGTTTTTTAATGCTTAAAGAAGATGAAAGCTACGCCTCACCTATTTCGTCTTTATTTTACGAAAAGTATGACGATTTAAAAACCTTGAAAGAAAAACTAAAAGCTGATGAAAAAAAGATTCAGTGTATCGTCGCAAATAATTTTTCAAGTTCAGAAATTAAATTTGGTGAAACTCAAAAGCCAAAATTAACTGATTTTGCAGATGGTGTGAATACTTTAGAATTTTTAGCAACTCTATAAAATAAGATGAAAAAACACAATTTTAGCGCGGGACCATGTATATTACCGCAAGAAGTTTTAAAAAAAGCCTCTGAAGCTGTCTTAAATTTTGATGGCTTAGGGCTATCATTAATAGAAATTTCACATAGAAGCGAACATTTTGTTGCCGTAATAGAAAAAGCAAGACATTTAGCATTAGAACTACTCGGGTTAGAAAACAAAGGTTACACCGCACTATTTTTACATGGTGGCGCAAGCACAGAATTTCTGTTAACACCGTATAACCTAATGAAAATTAATGGTAAGGCTGCATATACAAATACAGGAACTTGGTCTGAAAAGGCTATTAAAGAAGCAAAATTATTTGGTGATGTTTATATTATTGGCTCATCAAAAGAAAAAAACTTCTCCTATATTCCTAAAGACTACACTATTCCTGAAGATATTGATTACTTTCATTGCACTAGTAATAATACTATTGCAGGTACTCAAATGAAATCGTTTCCAAAACATAATGGTATAACTGTTTGCGATATGAGTTCTGATATATTTTCAAGACAGTTAGACTTCTCTCAATTTGATGTTATTTACGCCGGTGCTCAAAAAAACATGGGCCCTTCAGGAACGACATTAGTTGTGGTTAAAAACGAAGTTCTTGGTAAAACAGGGAGGCAAATTCCTACTATGTTAGATTACCAACAGCATATTTCAAAAGAAAGCATGCTCAATACTCCGGCTGTATTTCCTATTTATGTATCTATGTTGACCTTGAAATGGTTAAAAGATTTGGGAGGTATTTCAGTAATTGAAAAAATTAACAACACCAAAGCAGAATTACTATATGCTGAAATTGACAGAAACCCTCTGTTTAAAGGCAATACAGCTGTTGAGGATAGAAGTGTTATGAATGTTACATTTTCGTTATTAAACGAAAACTTAAAGCTTCAATTTGATAAACAATGGCATGATGCCGGCATAAGTGGTTTAAACGGACATCGAAGTGTTGGTGGCTATAGAGCCTCTATCTACAACGCTTTACCTATTGAGAGTGTACACGTTTTAGTAAAGGTGATGCAAGAATTTGAAAAATCAATTTAGTATGAAAATTTTAGTCCCTAACAGTTTCTCTGAACACGGAATAAAGTTGTTACAAAAAGCTGATTTTCAAGTTTTAACTACAACTGTAGCGCTAAACCAACTTGAACAGTTCATTACCACTAATGCTATAGATATTATTATTACCAAAAGCCCTACAAGCATCACAAAAGAATTAATTGATGCTTGTCCAACATTAAAACTTATTGGTAGTACAGAAGTTGACAAAAATAGCATGGTTACTTCTCATGCAAAAGCTAAAGGCATAAAAATTATTGACACTCCATTTGCTATAGCAAACTCAGTTGCAGAACTAGTATTTGCTCATTTATTTGGCATGGTACGTTTTTTACACCAAGCAAACAGAGAAATGCCTTTAGAAGGTGATATCAGGTTTAACGATTTAAGAAAACAGTTTTCAACTGGAACGGAATTAAAAGGCAAAACACTTGGGATTATTGGTTTAGGAAATATTGGAAAGGAGGTTGCTAAAATCGCTATTGGTATAGGTATGAAAGTTATCGCCACGAGCTCTTCTATTAAAAAAGAAGTTATAAATCTCTCTTTTTATAATGGCACATCAGTCGCATTTGAAATAGAAACACAATCATTAGAATCTCTTTTAAAAGAATCTGACTTTATCACAATACATACACCATATCAAGGTGCCGTATTAATTGGTAAACAAGAAATTGAATTAATGAAAACTGGAGTAGGAATTATCAATACATCTCAAGGAGGCACTTTAGATGAAATAGCTTTGATAAATGCCATTGAAACAGAAAAAGTAAAATATGCTGCTTTAGATGTTTATGAAACCGAACCTAAACCTGAAATTCAATTATTAATGAATCCTGAACTTTCATTAACACCGCATATAGGTGGAAAAACCATAGATTCTAACTATAAAGTTGAAAAAGAAATAATCAATCAGCTTGTATCCTTCATCAACAATAACTAATAATTGGCATAATTTTAGTATATTCAAATTCGAAATTTAAATTAACAAACTAAAAACATATTAAAATGTCAGGAATATTAGATTTATTAAATAGTGACCTAGGTAAAACAATTGTTAGCGGTGTAGCTAATGAATCAGGACAATCAACAGATAAAACAGCATCAGTTTTAACAATGGCTCTACCTGTTTTAATGGGAGCTATGAAACGTAATGCAGCCACTCCAGAAGGTGCTGAAGGATTAATGGGGGCTATATCTGGAAAACATGATGGTTCAATTTTAGACAACCTAGGCGGTTTATTTTCTGGTGGTGTAGACCAGAGTGTTATGAATGATGGCGCAGGAATACTAGGTCATGTTTTAGGAGGCTCACAGCAAAATGTAACAAATGCATTATCTCAAAAATCTGGAATGAATTCAGATGCTGTAATGAATATTTTAAAAATTGCTGCACCTTTAGTAATGGGGTATTTAGGTAAACAAACTAAACAACAAAATATTTCTGACACAAACGGAATTGATAATTTATTAGGTGGACTATTAGGTGGCGGATCAGCTGCTTCAAGTCAACAAAGTTTAATTGAATCATTATTAGATGGAAATGGTGACGGATCTATTCTTGATGATGTTGCCGGAATGGTTTTAAACTCTGGAAGCAAGAAAAAAGGTGGCTTAACTGGCCTACTTGGAGGTTTATTTGGAAAATAGACTATGTAAACAATTATAAAAAAAGCTGAACTTTTATAGTTCAGCTTTTTTTATATACTTAGATTACTCTATTTTTGTTTAAAATTTCAGCATGCAAAAACTAAAAGAACGTTGGGAAATAAAAAAAAACTGGCAATTGCTCTACCCTATTCTAGGTATTATTGCTTTATTAGCTAGCGGTTATGCATTAGCCAAAGTAATCCTTTCAAGGTTTACATCAACAAATACAGTACTATTAGTATTTTTAACCTTGATAGTTGCATACGGAATTTTAAACATTACTTTAAAACTATTTAAACGTTTAGCTGTTAAATGGAACATAACATACCAATGGGAGTTGATTGCAATATTTTTGGTGTTTGCAGTAACGGGGTCTACGGCTACAAAAATATCAGGGCCAATAATTAATTTTTTAGGTTTGAAAGATGCTATTTCTAATTCATTTTTATTTTGGACAATACGTATTTTAATCATATTTCCAATCTATCAAATACTTTTAGTAGTTATTGGGTGGCTTTTTGGTCAATTCCAGTTTTTCTGGGCTTTTGAAAAGAAGATGCTTAGCAGAATGGGCTTTAAGAAGTTTTTTAATGAGTAAAAACTTGGTTAACATATTAAGATCTGTTGCTTTAGTCGGACTTGTTACTGTTCTACTAACACCGTCTGCGCTTAATTTTATTCATTCATTTGAGCACGAAGAACACCTTATTAAATGTGACCATAAAAGCGATACACATTTACATGAAATAGAGTTTGAGTGTAGTTTTATTCAACTATATGCTACGCCACAATTTTACAGTTCTACAGTAAATATACCTCTAACGAGTGTTATTTCAGATTATATCTTTCTAATAGATAACTACATCTGTACACATGTTACAGATAGCCTTATAAATAACACCCCCTACAGAGGTCCCCCACAATTAAATAGTTAATTCCGTTTTTCTTACAGAAATAATAAAAATACCTCAGTACTACTTTGGTAAACTATTTAATATAACAAT
>CAJXHW010000179.1 GCA_913054565.1 uncultured Kordia sp.
TCAGTTCAGTTACCTACTTACTAAAACCATTCCAAAACTAATGAATAAATATGAAATCAACCACGCATTGGTGCCACATATATATCAACAAATACTTAAAAAATAGTTACTTTAGTGCCAAATAAATTTTTACATCAAATGGCAAAAAAATCTATACTTAATAAAAAATCAATTGAATTTTTAGAAAAATACTTAAACAACGCAGCTCCAACTGGCTATGAGTGGGAAGGGCAAAAAATATGGATGGACTACTTAAAACCATATGTTGATGAGTTTATTACTGACACATACGGTACTGCTGTAGGAGTGATAAATCCAGACGCTAAGTTTAAAGTTGTGATAGAAGGACATGCAGATGAAATTTCATGGTATGTAAACTACATTACTGATGATGGCTTAATATACGTTATCAGAAATGGAGGAAGTGATCATCAAATTGCACCATCAAAGGTTGTTAATATTCATACTAAAAAAGGAATCGTTAAAGGGCTATTCGGTTGGCCAGCAATACATACAAGAAAAGGCACTTCTGAAAAAGCACCAAAATTAGACAATATTTTTATCGATGTAGGTTGCACTACAAAAGAAGAAGTCTTAAAGTTGGGAGTTCACGTTGGGTGTGTCATCACTTATCCAGATGAATTTCATATTTTAAACAAAGATAAATTTGTGTGTAGAGCTATAGACAATAGGGCCGGTGGTTTTATGATTGCCGAAGTGGCGCGTTTATTACACGAAAATAAAAAGAAGCTACCTTTTGGGTTATATATTACTAACTCTGTTCAAGAAGAAATTGGTTTGCGTGGTGCTGAAATGATTACTCATACCATTAAACCAAATGTTGCTATTGTTACTGATGTTTGTCATGACACTACAACCCCAATGATTGAAAAGAAAACTGAAGGCGAAACTAAAATGGGCGATGGCCCCGTTATTACCTACGCTCCTGCTGTACAACAGAAATTACGTGATTTAATTACTGATACTGCTGAAGAAAAGAAAATTCCTTTTCAACGCATGGCTTCATCTAGAGCTACTGGAACAGACACTGATGCGTTTGCTTATAGTAATGGTGGCGTTGCCTCTGCATTAATTTCATTACCCCTACGCTATATGCACACCACTGTAGAAATGGTACATAGAGATGATGTTGAAAATGTAATTAAACTAATTTATGAAACATTATTAAAGATTGAAGATGGTGAAACATTCTCATATTTTAAATAAGATTACAAGTCAAATCAAAAAAAAGCCTTTCAATATTTGAAAGGCTTTTTAATTTTATAATCTACCTTTAATTACATCTTCAACTATTTCAGGGTTTAACAACGTAGACACATCTCCTAAGTTATTCAATTCATTAGCAGCAATTTTACGTAAAATACGACGCATTATTTTTCCGCTACGCGTTTTTGGTAAACTTGATACAAACTGGATTTTATCACACTTAGCTATGGGGCCTATTTTATCAGAAATAAACTGATTAATTTCTATTTTTAAAAATTCTGAAGGCGACACATCATTATATAAAACCACATAAGCATATAATGCCGTTCCTTTTATATCATGAGGAAAACCAACAATAGCACTCTCAACCACTTGTTCATGCTCGTTAATTGCATTTTCAATTGGCGCTGTTCCTAAATTATGACCAGATACAATAATAACATCATCTACACGACCAGTAATCCTATAATCCCCATCAGCGTCACGTAAGGCACCATCGCCTGAAAAATACATGTTTTTAAAAGCTGAAAAATACGTATCCTTATAGCGCTCATGGTTTCCATAAATTGTTCTTGCAATACTTGGCCATGGGAACTTTATTGCTAACCTACCTTGGGCTACTACATCGTCAATTACATTAGCAACCTCGTTTATTAAAACAGGCTGAATTCCAGGTAAAGGTAAGGTCGCAAAAGTTGCCTTATCTGGTGTTATCCCTGCTAAAGACGATAACATGATACCGCCAGTTTCTGTTTGCCACCAGGTATCAACAATAGGACATTTCCTCTTCCCAACGTGTTCATCATACCAATGCCACGCCTCTTCATTTATAGGTTCCCCAACGGTTCCTAATGTTTTTAAATTGGATAAATCATATTGTTCAACCATACTAATTGGATGTTTCTTTAAAGCTCTAATTGCGGTTGGTGCTGTATAAAACTGATTGACTTTATGTTTTTCACAAATCTGCCAAAAACGATCAAAATTTGGATAACTAGGCACACCTTCAAACATAACCGTAGTTGCGCCGTTTAATAAAGGACCGTATACAATATAACTATGCCCAGTAATCCAACCGATATCTGCCGTACACCAATACACATCTTCGTTTTTATATTGAAACACATTCAAGAAAGAATATCCGGTATACACCATATAACCACCACAAGTATGCACCATTCCTTTTGGTGACCCGGTAGATCCTGACGTATACAAGATGAATAACATGTCTTCAGCATCTACTGCTACAGCTTCAAATTTATTGTTTACGTTATATAATTCCTCATGCCACCACACCTGATTTTCTGATAAGCTGATATTTAAGTTGCATCTGTTTAAAACAATGGTTTTTTCTATTGATGAACAACTTTTTAACGCTTCATCTGCTATACTCTTTAGTGGCGTAACTTTATCACCTCTAAAACCACCATCAGCGGTCAATAAAATCTTACAATTCGCATCATTAATTCGTGCTGCTAAAGCATTGGCTGAAAATCCTGCAAAAACTACAGAATGTATTGCCCCTATTCTTGCACAGGCTAAAATAGCTATCGTCAACTCAGGAACCATTGGCATATAAATACAAACACGATCCCCTTTTTCTACACCATTATTATACAACACATTTGCAAATGCACAGACTTTTGCATGCAGCTCTTTATAACTTATATGCTGTGCTTTTTCTTTTGGGTCATTTGGTTCAAAAATAATTGCCGTTTTACTCCCTCTTTTTTCTAAATGCCTGTCCAAACAATTTTCTGTAATATTTAACTTACCTCCTTGAAACCATTTCACTTCTGGTTTAGTAAAATCCCACTCTAGAGTAGTATCCCATTCTTTTTTCCATAAAAAACTTTTAGCAACTTCATCCCAAAATTGTTCAGGTTGCTCAATACTTTTCTGGTATGTTTCTTTATATTCTTTAAGTGATTTTATTCTGAGGTGTTGCATTACAAGCTTATTTTGATGTTAAATATAACACTAATTTTATTTTTCTATAAATTCATTCTATATTTACCACTCTTTACATTTATTCTATGTCTAAATATATTTTACTCCCAATTATTTTTATTTGTTCTTTAGCTTTTTGCCAAAAAAAGATTGATCCTACACCTGAGCATATTAGTCTAGCTAAAAAATTAAAAACTCAATTTGAAGATGATGATATAATTATCTTAAATAGTAAAGAAAATATTAGATTTTCTTTAAGTAAGAATGACAATAAGGTTAAGGTCACTCATCATAACAATGAAGAGCTAATGAATATTAGCAGTAGAGCTGACATTCAAAAATATATAACATATGACGGAGAGTCATCAATAGAGAAATTCAAAATTTTATATAGAAACAAAAAAGAAGCTTCCTTTAATATAAAAGACGAAGCTATTTCTGATGACAATATGTTTCACCATGATGCTATAGTAAAATATACAAATATTGATTTTCCTGTTCAAGGGTATAAATATTATTTAGAGTCTATTAAGGACACAGACGATATTAAATATTTTACAAGCATCTACTTTACAGATCAATATCATACCTTAAAAAAAGAAATTCGATTTATAATTCCTGACTGGTTAAATATTGAGCTTAAGGAAATGAATTTTAATGGTTATGAAATCATTAAAAAAGAAACTCACAGTGAAAAAACACAAGCTAGAGTAGTTACATACAAAATAAAAAATATAAAAGGTATGTATGACGAAAAACAAACGCCTGGGCCTAGTTATCTTTACCCTCATATTTTAGTTTTAGCAAAGTCATTTCAAGCAAAAGACAAAACACACAAACTATTTAATGAAACTAAAGATTTATACAATTGGTATAAATCTTTAGTTGATAGTATGGATGAGCAGCCTCATGAATTAAAAGACAAAGTTACTGAGCTAACAAAAAATGCTAGTACTGATGAGGAAAAAATTAAAAACATTTACTATTGGGTACAGGACAACATCAGATACATTGCTTTTGAAGATGGTATTGCCGGGTTTAAACCTGATGAATCACAAAATGTATTCAAAAAGCGTTATGGTGATTGTAAAGGAATGGCTAACCTAACCAAGCAAATGTTAAAACTAGCTGGTTTTGACGCTCGCTTAACCTGGATTGGAACCAAGCGTATTGCATATGACTACTCCACCCCGTCTCTTTCAGTAGACAACCATATGATATGTACACTTTTTAAAGATGGTAAAAAAATATTTTTAGATGGTACCGAAAAATTCAACTCCTTTGGTGAATATGCTGAGCGTATTCAAGGAAAACAAGTACTTATTGAAAATGGTGATGATTACATTTTAGCGGAAGTACCCGTAAACCCCGCAAAAAAAAATAAAGAAACTTATCATTTTAGTGCAAAGATTACTGAAGATGCATTAAGCGGTAATGTTTCCAGAACTTATGATGGAGAAAGTAGAGCCTCTTTTTTATATTATTTTAATTCGTTGAAAAATGATAAGAAAAAGGATGCTATGACTTATTATTTAAACAATGATGATAAAAACTTATTAGTTACTGATATTAAAAC